>DASTZT010000700.1:0-14665 GCA_035764225.1 Ktedonobacteraceae bacterium | reverse complement strand
CGAAGAACAGATTAGCATTTGGGCGTTCGTTTTTGTCGTTGCCCCACAGGCTAAAGTGAATATGTGCCCCGCTACCAGCCTGATCCGGGAAAGGTTTGGGAGCGAAGGTGGCGAACAAATTGAAGCTGCGAGCGACGCCCCGTATTGTCTCACGCACAAGGCAGACGTTATCGGCGGCTCGTAAGACGTTCGCGTGACGAATGGAAAGCTCCTGCTGAGCCGGACCCAGCTCGGTATGAAACAGTTCGATAGAGATCCCTTCCGCTTCCAATGCAGCAAGGATAGCATCGACCACTTCCGCTTCGTCATCCAGACCGATACTGCTATAGCAGAGGCTATGGTCTGCGGGCACGTAGCCTCCCATTTCTTTACGTGCCAGATAGAATTCATGCTCAATAGATGCTTCCGCTCGCATGCCAAGCGAGGCCAGTTCAGCGACCATGCGTTTAAGAAATGAGCGTGGGCATGCTTCCCAGGGCGTACCATCTAAGCGCATCATATCGCACATCATGCTGCCATTATTGGGAACGTAAGGCAAAATAACGAAGGTTGCGGGATCGGGAATGAGGCGAAATTCGCCCACCGGCCCCATGCCTTCGACGGAAGCCAGCGACTCCACGCCGGTAAAGGCTTGCATCGCGAAGGTCTGGCCAATGCCTTCGCGTATGCGACTGGCGAGCCTGCTGGCATGGGTAGCTTTGCCGCGAATAATGCCGCCATTATCGCAATACAGAAAACGTACAAGCCGTAAATGCTCGCTCTGTGCTCGTTGTACCACATCTTGAATGTTCATCGCACCATCTCTCCAATCTGTTGTGAAAAGATGCTTATCAAAACAAAATATTTTCGGTCCTGATTGGGACTACTATAGCAAAGTATATATTGGGAAGGCAATGAGCGCGAGGAGAAAAGGTAAGGCCCGAAAAAATGTCCATTTTCCGAGCCTCGGTGCCCGTCCATTTGCGCACACCAACACATTTAAGCCTGGAGTTCAGTCCTTACACCATCGCGTTCTGCTATTAAACTACCGCCTCATGAGTAGAGAGGCGAACTGGATTTGCACCAGTATTCGACGATCAATGACTCCAAACACTCGATTTGGCGTTCGACGGTAATGCTGAATCTGGAGTAATAACTTGATGCTGTGGCGGCTCTGACGCTGCCTCTGCCGCTGGGCTACCCCGCCACGTTTGATGGCGGGTGCAGGATTCGAACCTGCCCTGTGGCGTCATTACCTTAAAGGTAAGCTTTAGTCTCAGTCTATGACTCCAGCAACTAGTCTAAGACAAAGCGGAACAAAATGCAAGAGTGTGCTCAGGCGAAAAGATACTGGAATAGTTTTTCTCCGAGCTTCTGTTCCTCTACCTCAAGGTTATTGGCCTCTTCACGCGCGAATTTCACCGCCTCTTGCAGCCGCTCCACTCGCGCCAGCAGATCGTGAACGCGCCTGGCTGGCAATGAACCGGAGAATTTGATTGTGCGCCATGTTCCCACGCTCACATCTTCGTAGTATACTTCGACTTGCGCCGGATGCTTATCGGTTGCTTCCGCTTTCACATGGTTGCGTGGTATCTTCTTAGTGCGCATGGTTTGTACGGGTTCGGTGGCCCAGCAATCGGCGGACGCATCATAGGCCCACATTTCAGACGCGTCGAGGATCGGCAATTTCTTAATAAACGTGTGCAAATCCACTAATTGTTTTTCGAGGAAGAGCAAGTATGTAGCCGGGACATCCTTCAACAAGGTCTGTCCTTCCACGACGACATCGGCCTTTGCCTTGCAATTGGCCCAATCTTTCGTAGCCACGACATCAAAAAGTTTGGTCAGAACTTCTGCCGTCTGGCGGATAATTTCTTCGGCTCTGAGCTGTACCCTGGTAGATTCGGGAGGGAGTTGCTCACCTTCTTCGTCACGAGGACGATACATGCGTGAAATGCCGGAGAGCAATGCTGGTTTCTGAAGCGAATGGTGTGCCTCTGTCAAATCCTGTAACGAACGACTTTTCGTCCCCTTCTCAATTGCGATCACCTGATTAAGTTTCATTCTTAAAATTTTCTCCTGATTATTCCATAGTTTTTATTAACCCACGAATTATCCAAATGATACCAGACACTGTCAACGCAGATGCAGGCTCTCTCCCCAAACAGAGAAAGTGTGCATCCTTTCGTAATTTTAGTGGTATTTGGGTGGGAGCGGTAGGGGCAAGGGGAGGTGATGTGGATGGCAAGGGGCCTTGCGCTTGCCCTGGTGGGAAGGACGGACAATCAATTGGACGCGCTGTAGCTCCCCGATTCATCGTGGGAGGTCGGGACGACATTTGCGATAATAGATTATTTTTCGAGAAGAGAGGGCACAGCTTCTACATGATCGCGTTTATTTTCTCTTTAAGGGGAAAACTCAGGACGCAAATCAGATTGTGTTCTCCGCTCCATACAGGTATCTAAAACTAGTATTTGAAAATATAGTGTTTTCTTGATTTTTATAGCGTTTTACGGCAGGATTTTCAGGAATAGAAAGACAGAGAAGAAAACCTTCTCCTCTGATTTTAAGTGTCCGGTTTCATGGCGAAACCCCAACTTCTTTAATCATCTAGCAAGCCTTTCGTCTGACTAATCAGTGAAAAAGCTGCTGCCTTCTCAAGATGACACTTTGGTTTATTGATGAAGTGTATCACATTTGCTCTTATCCTATCGAAACTCGTCAATCTCTTCGCGGGTCACTGTTCTACCAAGATGCTTACTTAACCCCTTCAAGATGCGAGACTGAGTGAGTCTATTTACTCCTTTGCCTTCTTCAGCCCGTTGAATACTCGAAATAGAGACACCTGCTAGAGTAGCCAATTCCTGGCGTGTGAGTACCGCAACCTCAATACGAAAATCTTCTAGTTTCATACAATCACCTCTTAAAAGAGTGCTTCTTCCTGATGAAGAGAGCTTTTGAGTGTTAGTGTACCACAAAAGAGCAAGCAGGTTGTTCATGAGAACCGATCCTCCATAATAGAACTGTAAAGAAAACTTGATAATTTATTATAGCATGAAAGAGTGGTCAGAACTATTCAAAATGATTGACTTTTTTACTTTTGTCATGCTATACTTTGAGATATTAAAGGTAGGCAGTGAACTTCGTGGGAAAGTTGTAAAGGGCGTTATTGACAAGGCAATTAGCCAAACATAGTATCATTAACGGAAGGTAGCACAATAATAAAGCTTGGTTCAAGCCGAAACCTTGCCCAAGCTGCGACCCTGATCGTTAGTTCAGAGTATGGGTATTGTACCATGCCAGGAAGGGATTACACAGATGACACAACAGTCCTTGCAGAAAAGCATGTCCGTTCTCCAGGAACTAGACTTAGGACAACATACGCTTTTCATCATGAGTAATGGCAGCATCGACCTGCTTACCAATGATGAGGAAACACTTTACCTCGCAGACAACGGAATACGCCTGGATAGTGACGAGACATATCGATTGTTTATCTCGCTTCACGAGCAGTTTCAACGAAATAGAAAGGCAGGTGATGCAAGAAACGCTTAGGATTGTGCCTAAGCGTTTCCGAGAAACCTTCACGGTTGTACTGGCTGTACCCTTGCAAAGTCCTCCAGTGCAACCATACACGCACCCATCCTTTTACCGATTGTTTGTCAGCAGCAGGAGAGGCGAAGGTCTCATGATCAGTATATCACACTCGCCTTGCCTGCTCATGGAAGGAGCAAACCATGCAAGACTTTACGACACCGAACACAGAGTATTCAGGAACCCTTTCATTTCCAACTGATACCCAAGTTCCTCAAATGATTATTCCGGTGTTTCTCATCCACACCCTAGAGCAGCCCTTCTGTTCTCAACCTTCCTGTGCCTGTCATCAGAACCACGTAGCCGTTACTGCGCTCCTGACGGCCATTGACCAGGGAGCACTGGCACTAGGAGAGGTCACCGATGTGACCGAAGGAAAGCAGAGGTAAGAGGATGAGTCAGAGAGGCAATGACCCTATTGCGTCCCAAGAAGACGAAAACGACGAAGAATACTACGTCGTTGCAGCTATCCCTTATGAGAGTAATGATTACCCCGAACATAACGAGAGTGGTTTTTGTGGTGACATGGCCCATGAATGCCACGAAAACCAGGAGTCGATTACAGGTCTGAACAATGCCGTACAGGATGGTCTTATCACAACGGATGATGCCGACCGCATTTATCGCGGAAAGACCGTCATCTGAGGGAGGATAGAGCCATGCAACAATTACCACCCGAACAGCTTTCCCTTTTCGGGCAGACGTACCCACATCCCCAGAGCGGGACAGCACGCCAGCCCGTTGTACAAGCGGTCGTGAAGCGTCTCACCGATTGCCCCCTCGGTCAACACATCTGGAAGCCGCTTCTCGTGAAGGGAGAGCGGATGTGTACCATCTGTCGTATCCGCGCCTATTGCCCGATCTGTATGCCTCATGTCCCAAAAGACGCCCGTATTGCCTATTGTCAGCAGCATGCAGAAGGGAGGGACTAACATGAGGGAGACCCACCCTTCGCAGACACGACGCCCGGCGTACCTGCCTGCGGATGTGCTCGACGATGACGCCCTGTATACCAGACGCGCTCCAAACAGTGTGCGCCGCTATGCAACCACGTTCCCGGCATCCATACAGCCACGCGTGGCTATCCGTGTGACCAGGCACCAGGAACCGCCGCCTATTCAACGCGCGTCACGATTGACCGCACTAGATCCGCAGACCGCGCCCGCCCGACCGCATGCCCACTGGCGGCTGCACTGGCTGGCGTCTGTGGGACTTGGCATGCTGGCCACGCTCCTGCTTGCAGGCATCCTTTCTGCCCTGCTGCACTGGTGGCAAGGGGAACAGGACAGCATGCAGTATGGCTATCCTCGGACGTTCCAGTGTGACCAGGATGTGCGACACGGCGGGATCAGCCATTTTATTGCTGAGAACTTACACGGGCATATCTTCATCATTGAGATGCAGCCAGGCGGCCTGACCAGGACGAAAATCTATCAAGGCCCGGTGCTCTTGGGAGAGCAGACGGACCTACAACCCGTGACGATCACGTTTCAGGATGTCAACGGCGATGGCTACCCTGATCTGATCGTGACCGTGAACCAACAACACTCCATCTTCATCAACGATCAGACGGCGTTTCGTCCGGCCACCCCCGCCGATCACCTCACTGGAATAGGAGGGTAACACCGATGCGCATGATGATGTTCGTCTCGTGTCTCAAACGAGAGGTCCGGGCGATTGCCGATGAGTTTGAGGACTGGAAGCAGGAAGGGCTAGAAGTTCGGCTGTACGGCAATAGGGCCAAAGCCAATGATGGCTTTCTTCTGCTGGCCTGGAACCAGCCCATCCCTCAGCAGTTTTTTGACAAGCTCAAGGACGATGAGGATATCCTTGATTACCTGATCTATGAACCTGCATTCTCGCAACCACGACCCGCGTAACGATGCCAGAGGGAAGAGAGAACCATCTTTCTTCCCTCTCACCTTCCCAGGAGACAGCGCCATGACTAGCAGACACACCGACGAATTTGCATCCAGGCTCGACCTGTCATCATCCGAGGAACCGGAGCCAGTGACCCGCGTGATCGATGTGCATATCTATGATCTCGTAACAGAGCCAGCAGAAGGGCCATATGTCGAGAGCCAACCACAGGGCCAGCAGCCAGCAACAGCCGATGAGCGTGAACAGGACCAGCCAGAGTCAGCATACCCGCGCAGGTCTCGTCGGTCCATCGTTCCATTGGTTGCCCTCGTGTGCTTTGCGCTTCTCAGTATCACGCTCACGGCGCTCCTATACCCCATGCTGACCGGACCCACCGCCACCGTGACCATTGTTCCCGTCTCAAAGCAGCTCGTGACCACTAGCACGATGACCGTCATCACGGGACAGGGACAGCCAACAGGCCCGCACGCTCTCTCAGGAAGGACGCTTGCAGCCATTACGATGAGTCAAGCCAGAACCGCGCCCGCCACCGGAACGGCCCACCAGGACGCGCAAGTCGCACACGGGAGGATCACCTTCTACAATGCGGCTCCCGTTGATCAAACGGTCGGCGCAGGAACCCTACTGACAGGGGCAGACGGCATCCAGATTGTGACCGAGCAGGACGCGCTCATCCCCGCCGCGCTCCCACCCACAGAAGGACAGGCGACGGTTGCTGCGCATGCGGTGGTGACAGGACCAGCAGGCAATATCCCTGCTCATGATATCTATGGGTCATGTTGTCGGCTCAATATCTTTGCGGTGAACGGCCCGTTTCACGGAGGAGAGAATGCCCGCAGCTATTCCACCGTGACCGAGCAGGATATCACTACGGTGGTGAGCAGCCTGAAAACGAGTTTAGATCAGAGTGTGCAAGCGGCTTTGCAAACCCAGGTGCAAAGCGATGAAACACTCATCACTCCCTTGCCTTGTCAGCAGAGCGTGACCACCGATCACCACCCCGGAGACGAGACGACGCAGATACACATTACGGTCAGCGAGACGTGTACCGGAGCGGTCTATCAGACCCAGGCGTATCAGGACGCGATCACCCAAGTCGAGACGCAGCGGGCAACAGCACAATTAGGAGACAGCTATACCCTGGCAAATGCGGTGCAGAGTAGCATCGTGCAGGCCACCATCAACGATCATCAGCAAATCGTGCTCACGGTCAAGATCGCCGGAACATGGGTGTATCAGTTTCCCCAGGAAGAGCAGCAACGGCTCACGGCCCTCATTGCAGGCAAGGGCAAGGCCCAGGCGCTTTCGCTGTTAGAACATGTCCCAGGCGTACAAGCGGTCTCGCTCACGATCAGAAACGATGCCGCGACGCTTCCAACGGATGTCAGTAGTATTCATGTCATGTTGCTCACGGCAGGGTAGCACGGGACGAAGGAACGGCAGAGCAAACAACAGAGAAAGGAGGTGAACAAGATGCAACTCGTTGAACAATATGTGATTGACCGCAGCGACCCGCGATTTACCGCCATTGATGCGGCAGCCTTCAAGTCCAAGAATCTGTACAATGCCGGAAACTACGAGATACGCCAATCTTACATTTTTACGGGAACATACCTCAACTACCACGAGATGGACCGGCGGATGCAGTCGCACGAGGCGTACAAGGCACTCCCGGCAAAGGTGAGTCAGCAGGTGCTCATGCAACTGCATCACGATTGGGAAAGCTTCTTCAAAGCGCGTGTAGCCTACAAGGAAGACCCGTCCAAGTTCACCGGACGGCCCCGGCTGCCCAAGTACAAGCACAAAACAGAAGGCCGCAACCTGCTCGTGTACACCATCCAGGCGCTGAGTCGAGGGAAGAAGGGCTTGAAGCGTGGCATTCTTAAGCCTTCACAGCTTGCTATCGCGGTTCGGACGAGGCTGAAGGACATCAATCAAGTGCGGATCGTCCCGCGCAAGGGCTTCTACGTGGTCGAGGCCGTGTACGAGCAAGAGGAGAAGCAATCGCTGGTCAATCCTACCTATTATGCTGGCATAGACATTGGCATGAATAATTTGGTGGCGCTAACATCTAACAAACCAGGGTTCCGCTCTGTATTAGTTAACGGGCGTCCAGTCAAAAGCATCAACCAGTTCTACAACAAGCGGCGGGCAGAATTACAGAGCCAGCTTCGGCGCAAAGGCACAACGAAGCGCATGGAGCGCCTCACCAACACGCGCAACAGAGGTATCGATCACTATATGCACACTGCTAGCAAACGGATAGTTGATCTGCTGGTCAAAGAGGGCATAGGGGTGCTGGTGATTGGCAAAAATGACGGTTGGAAGCAAGGGGCGAATCTGGGCAAGCGCACCAACCAGAACTTTGTGCAAATCCCGCATGTCCGTTTCATCTCGATGCTCACCTACAAAGCTGAGTTGGTAGGAATCACCGTGAAGCTCACAGAAGAGTCTTACACCAGTAAAGCCAGCCTGCTTGACCTGGACCCATTGCCGATGTATGATCCGAAGAACAATGGCAGTGATAAGCACGCCTTTAGCGGCAAGCGGATCACGCGTGGACTCTACCGTGCGAAAGATGGACGCATGATCAATGCCGATATTAACGGATCAGGCAACATTATCAGAAAAGTAGCACCTGAAGCTTTTTCCGAAGCGAAGGGTGTAGAGGATGGGAAGGCGGTGCTCGCATCGCTGGTAGTCTATCCGGTGAGGTTCGTCGTTGTCCCCTCACGAACCCAGAAAGGGAAATCCTAGCTCGCGCTACAAAACGCTCTAAAATGCTAGAGATCGCTATCCTTTTTGGAACTATACTAGGTAAAGAAGAAGATCGCATCATTACATCTTCTCTGGAAGGATTGGGCCGTGCAACGCAAGGATCGTGTTTTAGAGGCGCTGCGATCATTGTGTACACAAAGACCAGCATCGCGCGGTGTGCTGCGTCGTCATGCGGGTTTCAGCGCCGAGGAAGTGGCTGAACTGGCTGAGGTGGACCGGACCAACGCCAGCCGCGATCTCAACCTCCTCGCCCAACAAGGCATTATCGAACGTATCCCCGGTCGCCCCGTATTATTTACCCTTAAAGCATCCTCACCAGACCCTGTTACCTCCAGGATAGCCAATGAGAGCCAGCACCTTCCCCAACCAGAACCGCCCTTGATCGCAAAATCCAATAAACCACCCTCAACCTCTACGGCTATTCCGGGCGGTGTGGCCAATTTTGAGGCCTTGATCGGCTATAATGATGGGCTAAAAGTTGCTATTCAACAGGCCAAAGCCGCCATGCTTTACCCTCCGCGTGGACTCCATACCTTGCTTCGCGGACCCAGTGGCGTGGGGAAGACGACCTTTGCTCGTCTGATGCACGCTTTCGCTTTGGAACTAAACGCCCTGCCATCCGATGCGCCTTTCATTAGCTTTAATTGTGCCGACTACGCTGGCAATCCCCAACTGCTGATGGCGCATCTCTTTGGTGTGGTGCGGGGAGCATATACCGGAGCGGATCGCGACCGCGAAGGACTGGTCGAGCAGGCGCATCGCGGCATCCTTTTCCTGGACGAGGTGCATCGTCTGCCACCGGAGGGCCAGGAAATGCTTTTCTATCTGATGGACCGCGAACGCTTTCGTCGCCTCGGTGATGTGCGGGAACGACAGTCCTCGCTGCTGCTGCTGGCCGCGACAACAGAAGATCCAGGCACTGCTCTGCTGCCAACCTTTCGCCGCCGTATCCCGATGACGATCAACCTGCCAGGGTTGAAGGAACGTACCATCACAGAACGGTATGAGCTGGTACACGTCTTTTTCACCAGCGAATGTAGTAGCATCGGCACCAATATCCATGTCGCCCCTCAGGTGTTGCGTGCGCTGCTGCTTTATGAATGTCCTGGCAATGTCGGGCAGCTCCGTACTGATGTCCAGCTTACCTGTGCGCGGGCCTATCTGGAGTATCGCCTCAATAATCTGACAGAGCTGAATGTGCATACTGATATTTTGCCAGAACACATTCGTCGTGGCCTCCTGCGAACGGCTGAGCTGCATCGTACGCTCGAACCGGTGCTGCATCTACTGGATGTAACCCATATTTTTACGCCCACTGGCCTGAATACTATCTCCGGCTCATCGCATGACCTCTATGACGCCATTAGCACGGAACTCAACGCCTTGCGTGGTAGCGGGCTGCGAGAGGACGAGATTAACGACCTGCTGCATATGGATATCCAGCATTATTTCCAGCGTTTCGCCGTTACAGTGACGCAGGGGCCTGACGAGAATATGTCTCGTCTCGTGGATGAGCGCATCGCTACCGTGAGCCATGCCATTGTCGAATACGCCCAGGAGCAACTTAAGCGCACCTTCCCAGAGAAACTCGCGCTGGTGCTGGCGCTGCATCTTGCCAGCGCCTTAGAGCATATCGCGCATGGCCGCCCGCTCGTTGAGTCTACGCTGCAATCGATGCGTCACACCTATCCTATCGAATATGCTGTGGCCCAGGTGGCGCTGCTCCGTGTGCGTTCGGGGCTTGGCGTATCTTTGCCGGAGAGCGAAGCCGACGTGCTCACTGTGCTCTTTGCCAATGCCGATATGTTGCTCAGCAGCGGACAATCAACGGTCGGGATCGTCGTTGCGGCTCACGGGCGCGGCATTGCGGCGGGTCTGGCGGAGCTGGCGAATACGCTGGTGGGAGTCAGTTCGGTCTCCTGGGTAGAGCTAACATTGGAGCAATCTCCTGACGAACTGCTGGCTCAGGTCGAGCATTGCGTCAGCCAGGCCGATCAGGGAAGCGGCGTGTTGTTGCTGGTCGATTTCGCTTCGTTGCTCTCTCTGGGAGAACTGGTAACGCGACGCACGGGTGTGCAGGCCCGTACCGTCTCAGGCGTATGCGCGCCACTCGTGGTTGAGGCGTTGCGTCGTGCTCAACGCACCGGCCATGTGATGCTCGATCAGCTCGCGGCTAGCCTGGCATTATACAGGGCTATCGATGGGCCTGGAAAGAGCATGCTAGCTCAAGGGCATGCTGGTGTTGCCGTTGAGAAGAGCGGAGAGGGTCGGGAGCCAGTGCAGACTATACCATCGCAGGAAACGCGGGTGATCCTTTCCGTCTGCCTGACAGGCTTTGGCAGTGCCATCAAGCTTGCGGAGTTAATAGAAGATCATATCCCGGAGCTGCGTCAGCAAGGGATAGAGATTATCTGTATGGATATCAACCTCTCTGGCAAAGCCGAACCCGATGTGAGACGCATGATAGGGCAGCGGCAGGTCGTCGCTATTGTGGGTACCATCAACCCTCATCTAGAGAGCTATCCTTTTATCTCCCTCACCGAGATCCTGTTTGGCGATGGTATCGCTCGCCTGCGTACCCTACTGGGCAATACGCTAATCGATCCAGCCTTGCTGCACCCCGCCTCGTTATCGTCGCCCGGTAGCGCAACCTCGGTTTTTACGCAGCGGGCGGATCTGGTGCGTGAGATTGCCAATACGCTCGGTCAACGCCTGCTTTTCCTCAACCCCGGTCGTATTTTGCCATTGATTGAGCGGATGATCGAATTAATCGAAGTTGAGGTAGGCGAAACCTTCGAGAACGAGGTGCTGGCAGGTTTAATGCTGCACCTGGCCTGTATCCTGGAGCAAGGTCAGCAGCAAAAGGACATGCTTGTCAGCCAGACTGTGCGCGAACGTGTGGAACAACAATTTGCACGCGAGCTGAGCATCTGTCGCCGCGCCTGGCAAATCCTGAGTACACAGATTGCTCGTCCGCTCCCTGACGAAGAAGCATACAATATCGTGGGCATTCTCAGGCAAGTGGATATTTTCAGCCTCAACAACCTCTAATGCTGATTTTTCGTATAGTCATAGAATAGGCTCGTTTGCTTTGACGAGCGAGCAGTATGCTCATGACTGCCTGTTCTCCTTGTTTAGCCGTTTTTCGCTAAAGGGACGGTAAACAAGTCTCCTAAGTCTTGAGCGTTGGCGGCATCTCCCAGAAAGGGTGAGACGCCAAAGATTTCCTCTAGCGAGCGCAATAGAGAGCTATGGGTATAGTGGATGGTATTGGCATAATGTGGTTTCGCCAACGGTGAAAGCGCAATCATGCCAATTGGTCCATCGGCGGTCTCGGATTCATCCCAGGTGATGAAGAGCGCACCATTATCGCGGTATGCCTGGGAGTTGAGAATGTTCGGAACCTCATGCGAAAGCCAGGTATCGCCATTTTTCAGGGGGCAATCGTGAGTATCGTCACAAAGATTGGGCGTAATAAAATTGTATCGGGCGACGCTATTATGCTGTAAATCGGTGGCAAGTTCGGTATAGGGCCGGATATGTTGTATACAATAGCTGGATTGCTGGTCCATGTTGTTCGTCACATCATCGAAAAAGACGAAGGGATCATGACGCGCTGCATAGAGTCCATCATTTTCTAACGGACAGTCTGTTCCTGAAATATTTTCTTCATAGGCTTTCCAGGAGATCCCCTTGTTCTTTAAAAGGGTGGTCAGATGCTGGGTTGTCCCTTGATGATAAGTAGCAGGCTCGCCGTCCTCAGCGACGCCAAAGTTTGTTCCGGCCTCCATCCATAAATAATTTGGCAGGCTGGGATGGTTGCCCGGAGGATTATAATACTGTTCCGCGTGAGCTCCCATCGGCAAAAGCGTGTTTGTGATATAGGGAGCGCTTGAACTGGTGACGCCGGACCAGTCAGTATTTTCCATCACGATCACAAAAACCGTCTTGATGGGTGAAGGCGGACCAGACAACGTACCTATCAGAGGGAAACTTTTTGCCAGAAAAACTCCGAGAGATATTAGCAAAATGAGCAAAATGGTAATTACCAGATACCTCATTTTTATTGGACGATAAAGTTGGTTCAAGGGATCTCTTTGTTGCATACAGTCCAGCCCATCTTTCCAAGTTTTAACAACATTCAAACAGGGGAATATATCGTAAGATGATGTGTTTTCTCGTATCTATATGGCAGTATAGTTTCTGGCGGAGCATTGCGTCAACCGTAGTACATATTTCTCCTATCTTCAATCACGCTTGCATAAAAGTCACGATTGAGACCGGATGAGACGATGGTGTGTGAGAGGTGGGCGCTATTTCTGCTTCTGCTTGACAAGCAGCATGCGATTTTGTATGTTCCTAAGCAGTGAGGAAAAACGATTTCGATAAAGTAATATGTTCTTATCGTCTATTACCAAAGGATATGAGATACGGCGGAGGATCGGCCATGATTAAACATCCCGCGTTTCCTATTGAGGAGTGGAGGGTGCGTGAAACGGCGCTTCACCTTAACATTCTGGCCCAGACGGAGTCCATTTTCGCGCTCTCTAATGGGCATATCGGGCTGCGAGGTAATCTTGATGAAGGGGAGCCGTACGGCATTCCTGGCACCTACTTAAATTCTGTTTATGAACTGCTTCCTCTGCCCTATGCGGAAGCTGCCTATGGCTATCCCGAATCGGGGCAGACGGTAATAGATGTCACTAATGGCAAACTTATGCGTCTCCTCGTTGATGATGAGCCTTTTGACGTGCGCTATGGCGAGCTTCAGAGTCATGAGCGAGTGCTGGATTTCCGCGATGGAGTGCTGCGCCGTGATGTTCGCTGGACCTCACCAGCGGGACGTACGATCAAGGTGTCCTCGGTACGCATGGTATCCTTCACCCAACGAGGCATAGCCGGAGTCTGCTATGAGGTCGAGCCTATGGATGAAGCCGTGCGCATCGTTGTGCAATCGGAACTGGTCGCAAACGAGGCATTACCAGATCGAGGCAAAGATCCTCGTGCCAGCGCCTTTGCTGAATCGCCGCTTGTATCGGAGGAGCACCAGGCCCATGATACTGTCGGTCTGCTGATCCATCACACCCGCGTCAGCGGCCTGCGCATTGGGGCCGCTATGGATCATCACGTCGCTGGGCCGCAGAAGACCATTATTGAATCCGAAAGTTCTCCCGACGTTGCCCGCGTTGCCGTCACCGCGCAATTACAGCCGGGCGAGCGACTGCGGATCATCAAGCTCATCGCTTATGGTTGGTCGAGTCAGCGCTCGCGGCCCGCTGTCCACGATCAGGTGATGGCTGCGCTGGGGGCGGCACGATTGACCGGATGGGAGGGGCTGCTTGCCGAGCAACGCGCCTATCTAGATCAATTTTGGCAACAGGCCGATGTCGAAATTGAGGGTGATCGGGAGCTTCAGCAAGCGGTACGCTTCGCCCTCTTTCATGTGCTCCAGGCGGGCGCTCGTGGAGAGCATCGCCCTATTCCGGCGAAGGGGCTGACCGGGCCAGGCTATGATGGACATACCTTCTGGGATACCGAGATCTTCGTCCTGCCAGTGCTCACGCTAACTCTGCCTCATGCCGCCGCCGATGCGCTACGCTGGCGTTATGATACGCTGCCTCGCGCCAAAGAACGGGCGCAACAGCTCGGCTTGCAGGGGGCGGCCTTCCCCTGGCGCACTATCTCAGGCGAGGAATGTTCGGGGTACTGGCCCGCGAGCACGGCAGCTTTCCACATCAACGCCGATATCGCTCATGCTGTTACACGCTACGTCGGCAGCGCGAACGACACAGCGTTTGAAAAGGAAATCGGGCTGAGCTTGCTCGTCGAGACGGCGCGCTTATGGCGTGCGCTCGGCTACCTCGATGCTACGGGTCACTTCCGTATCGATGGCATCACTGGACCAGACGAGTACAGCGCCATCGCTGACAACAATGTCTACACCAACCTGATGGCTCAGCACAATCTGCGTTCGGCAGCCGAAGCGGTGAAGCGTCATCCCCAGGAGGCACGCAAACTCAGTGTAAGTCCTGACGAAGTCGCTGCCTGGCTGACTGCTGCCGAAAACATGCTGATCCCATATGATGAGCGTCTCAATGTGACGCCGCAGGATGAAACCTTCACCGAGCATGAAGTATGGGATTTCGCCCACACGAAGCGGGACCAGTATCCCCTATTCTTACACTTTCCTTACTTCGATCTCTACCGCAAACAGGTGGTGAAGCAGGCCGATCTCGTTCTTGCCATGCAGCTCTGTAGCGACGCATTTACGGCAGAGCAAAAGGCGCGCAACTTTGCCTATTATGAGTCGCTCACTGTACGCGACTCCTCACTCTCCTCATCCACTCAGGCCGTCATCGCAGCCGAAGTGGGTCAACTCCAACTTGCCTATGACTATCTGGGCGAAGCTGTGCTGATGGACCTTGACGATCTG
>DASTZT010000699.1:0-6817 GCA_035764225.1 Ktedonobacteraceae bacterium | reverse complement strand
CGTTCTGCCATGCCGCTGAACGTTGCGTTGAGCGTAGGCGTCTAAGAAAGCATTGGCTGCCGCGTAATCGACCTGTCCTGGTCCTCCGCCCGTTGCCGAGGTGATGGAGGAGAAGAGGGCCAGGAAATCCAGGGTGCAATGCGTCAGCACCTGTTCCAGCACCAGTGTGCCCTGGACTTTGGGGGCCAGCACTCTGGCTGCTAGCTCTGGCGTTTTTAGCTGCATCAGGCCCATGCCGGGGACGCCTGCCGCGTGCAAGACGCCGTGTAACTCTCCAAAGGTGGCTAAGGTCTGCTTAATCACCTCCTGCATTTGGGCTAGATCGGTTACATCTGCCTGTAAGGGCAAGACCTGTGCTCCCACCGTCTCCATGCGCAGGATGGCCTGCAATTGCTGTCCCAGCCTGTCCTCTTGTGAGTGGATGGAGCGCAGGCGTGCCCACTCTGCGCGCGATGGCAGAGCCGAACGACCGACGAGGACGAGCCGGGCATGCGCAGTACGTGCCAGGTACTCGGCCATCGTCAGGCCAATGCCGCCCAGGCCGCCGGTGATCAGATACACGCCTTTTTCCCTCAATATTGGGGAAGAGGAGGTCTGATTTTCCAGGTGCAGACGTTCGATTGCTGGCGTCCAGCGACGATTGCCACGCAGCGCAACCATTGCATCCGTTGACGCCGAGGTAATCTCTCCTAGCAAGCTGGAGAGCAGTTGCTGACGGTTGCGTACTTCAAGGAGCGTTATATCAATGCTGTGACAGGTAATATCTGGGTATTCAAACGGGATTGCCAGACATGGTCCCAGCAAGGTGGCCTTCTCTGGGTAGATCTCTTCGTCGCCGTGTACATCATGGATGCCGTTAGAGATCAGCGTGATGTGGCAGCTATCAAATTGCAGATGTTCGAGCGCCTGCACCAGCGCAAGCACGCTATAGAAGCCTTTTTGGGTCGTCGCTTCGATGTTCTGCAAGTTACAAGCTTCATGATTCTGTGGGTTAGTGAGCGTCCATAAATGCACGATGCGGATCTCGCTGTACCCATGCGTGCGGATATCCTTAAATAACGCCTCATAATGCGCGGACAACCCTGGATTGAGCGTATAGCTTTTCTCACCGTTGCGACTGAACGTCTGTCCGGGCGCGACCGTAATCACATTGGCTTGTCGGCGGCGCATCTCCTCGATCAAATAGCCGCCAATGCCGCAGTCATCCAGGAAAAGTATCCAGCCCACTGAAGCTTGCGAGTTGCTCTGATTGGCAAAGGGGATACGGGGGCTGGACGACTTCCAGCCGGGGAAATAGCACCAATCTTCAATATTCTCGCGCTTCAATTGATCTATCACGATGTTAGAACCGCCAATGATGGGTGCAGTAGCTTGCTTTGGCTGACTCGACTCGATCCAGTAACGCTGGCGCTCAAAAGGATACGTGGGCAATGATACGTGCCTGTGTTCTTCGCAGGCGTAAAAGCTCGGCCAGTTGATTGAAGTCCCTGCCAACCAGAGCTTGCCCAATGCGGAGAGCAGAGCAACTTGCTCTGGTAATGACTCCGCCGTGTCCGACAAACATGCAAGCACCAGGGGCTGTTTGCTGTTGGAGGGGAGCTGTTGTTTGATAAAGGAACTCAGCTCCTGTCCTACGCCTACTTCTAGCAATACTCGTCCAGGTTCCCACAGAAGCAAGGCCACCCCGGCAGCAAAAGCGACCGGTCGATAGAGGTGTTCAACCCAGTAGGCCGGGTCTGTTGCTTGCTCTTTGGTAATCCAGGTGCCTGTGACGCTGGAGATATAAGGAATCTGCGGCTCCTGGAGTGTGACTGTGCGCAGCAAGTTTGTAAAAGGCTTGCATGCACTCTCACGCCCTTGCGGATCGGGCGATTGTTCTGCAATCAGTTGCTCACGGCGCGATACCAGCATCAGTGCATCTTCGAGCGACATCACATCTGCCAGACAGGCCGCCACATACTCACCAGGGCCGTAGCCAAGCATCGCTTCAGGAGCAATGCCCCAGGAGATTAACGCCCTGGCCAGAGCGTAGTCAATCACAAAGGTGATGGTTTGAGCCAGGTCGAATCGACTGAGCCTGTGCGAATGGTCTCTGGCTTCCAACGTTTGCCAGAGCGTTTGAGAGAGAGCTGCTTTGGTATGTCCATTACTATGCCCGTTGCTGTGACCGTTGCTATGCCCATTGGTCGGTTTCCCGGAGGGAATGCTGAGGTCCGGCTGATAGTAAGGGTACATGATCTCTCTCAGGTCAAAGTTCAACTGGCGGTACAGAATGTCGCAGCAAGTATCAACCCATGCGCGGAAGATCGGCTCTTGTCGATACAGTAGCCTTGTAGCGTCGTTGAAATGGTTGTAGGTGTCGGGAAACAAAAACGTGATTGGGCCGCGCTGTTCTTTACCAGCGTTGGTTAGAACTTTGCGCGTATCGCGTTGTTCCAGGGCGGAGATAGCATCCTGTACCTGCTCACACACCAGCATACGGCGATGGGCAAAAGCGTTGCGCCCAACATGGCAGGTATAAGCGACATCGGCAAGACTGCTCTCTGGATGCTCCTTCAGGTATGTCAGCAGGTTATCAGTAGCGCGTTCAAGGGCTGACTCCGTTTTTGCCGAGAGCGAAAGCAAAGCATATTTGCGCTTCGATGGCTCTATGTCTTTTGAAGCCGGGCCTTCCTCAAGCAGCAGATGGGCATTGGTGCCAGACCAGCCAAAAGAGCTTACGCCCGCGATACGCGTCTGTTCGGTTGAATGCCAGGGTAGAGAGCTTGTAGGAATAACGACCGGACATTCCTCCCAACGGATGTACGGGTTACGCTCTT
This sequence comes from Ktedonobacteraceae bacterium, assembly GCA_035764225.1. Classification (GTDB taxonomy): domain Bacteria; phylum Chloroflexota; class Ktedonobacteria; order Ktedonobacterales; family Ktedonobacteraceae; genus DASRHT01. Next base: position 3,998 of record DASTZT010000699.1, on the reverse strand, counting down.
TCAGATGGAGATGCGGTGGGATCTCCTGGTGCTGTAGGGCCAGAACGGTTTTAATCAGCCCGGCGATCCCGGCTGCCGCTGCAAGATGGCCGATATTGGTCTTCACAGAGCCGATCACCAGAGGATTTTCGGAGGTGCGTTCCTGGCCAAGCGTTGCGACAAGCGCCTCCACCTCTATCGGGTCGCCAAGCGCGGTTGCTGAGCCATGCGCTTCGACATAGCTGACGCGCTCAGGCTCTACTCCAGCATTGGCCAATGCCTGTCGGATCACCGCCTCTTGAGCGAGCTTGTTGGGTGCTGTGATGCCATTGCTGCGACCATCCTGATTGACAGCCGAACCGCGAATCACGGCCAGTACCGTATCGCCATCAGCCAGCGCCTCCGAGAGCCGTTTGAGCACGACCACCCCGCAGCCTTCTCCGATAGCAAAGCCGTCGGCAGTAGCATCAAAAGTTTTGCAGCGTCCGTCCTGCGAGAGCATATGCATTTTGCAGGCGTTGACGACGTTTTCTGGCAACAGATTTGTGCTCACCCCCCCAACAAGCGCAAGATGGCATTCTTTGTTGCGCAGGCTCTGGCAGGCCAGGTGCGTCGCTACCAGAGAGGATGAGCAGGCAGTATCGATAGCAAGATTAGGCCCCTGAAAATCAAAGAGATACGACAGCCGACCAGATGTAATGCTGGAGGAGGTGCCGATGCCATAATAGGGATCGTCCATATAGGCAGGATCGCCCGCCTGGGCCTGCAACTGCGCATAATCTGGCGTATTCATTAAGCCGATAAAGACGCCTGTTTTGCTGCCTGCTAACGTCGATAACGATAGACCGGCGTTTTCTAAAGCTTCCCAGGCAACCTCCAGCAAGAGGCGTTGCTGCGGATGCATTTTTACCGCTTCGCGTGGCGAGATGCCGAAGAAAGACGCATCAAAGCGGTCGATATCTGCTAAGAAGCCGCCGAAGCGCGTATACATTTTGCCTGGAGCGTCGGGATCAGGACTGTAGAATGCGTCGATATCCCAGCGTGCGGTTGGCACTTCGGAGATGGCATCAAAGCCGCTCTTGAGCATCTCCCAAAAGCTCTCAGGCGTGTTGGCGTCACCAGGAAAACGACAACCAATGCCGATAATAGCGATAGATTCAGCCTGGGTATTGACCTGTTCTGCCTCTTTACTCAGCGCGATTGTCGTGGCGATGTTTTCCCCATGAACCAGATAGTCGGCTAAAACGGCGATGCATGGGTAATCGAAAACCAGGGTTGGCGAGAGTTCTCGCTCCAGCCATTCTTCAAGCTCTCCTGACAGCCCTACAGCATCAGCCGAGCCGAGGCCATAATTGGCAAATGGTTCGTAAATGTCTATCGCCTCTGGCTCAAGCGAGAGCAGCTCGGCTAATTTTGTAATCAACCAGCTATGAATCTTTTCGATACTAGGCATTTGTTCTCCACCCCGTATGTCTACACCTTGCCTATAGTCACGAGAAGCTGTGGGCGTTTTGCGTCAAGGTGTATTGATCTAGAGATCTACTTATTCCATTCTTTCAGGCTTCCAGCCAGGAAGCGCATGCGGCAAGCACGCCGTTGTAATTTTCCGCTCGACGTTTTGGGGACTTCGCCCACTTTGACCAGCATGATCTGGTAAACGGTGATCTCGTGCGTCTCCGCGATATTTCTGCGGATGGCTTTGGTCGTTTCTTCGATAGATTGAGCAATCTCGCCCGGCGTCAGACCGTTTTGTGGGATTCTGACCTCAGCAACCACCACCAGCCGCTCTTCGTAGCCAACATCGACGGAAAACGCGGTCACGCATCCGGCGCGAATGATAGGGGAGCTTTGTTCAACGACATATTCGATATCCTGCGGATAGTGATTGCGCCCTTTGATAATAATGAGATCCTTGAGGCGTCCCGTAATAAAGACTTCGCCATCCTGTATGAAGCCCAGGTCGCCTGTGCGCAGGAATGGGCCTTCGCCAGTATCCGCTAAATAAGCCTGGAAGGTATAGTTTGTCTCCGCTTCCTTGCCAAGATAGCCCTGTGTGATGCTGCCACCTGCGATCCATATCTCCCCAACTTCATTAGGCTGACAGCGGGTCAGTGATTCCGGGTGAACAGCAATGATCTGCTGACCGGGGACTACTGTGCCGCAGCCTACCACTGTCTGGGCATTCTGATCGTCTGGCGCTGTATTGACGGCGTAATGCTGTTCTAGTAGTGTTTTGTCGATATGCGTCACAATGTATGGGGTGCGCCGTTTTTTTCCGCTTGCCATCAATGTTGCCTCAGCCAGACCGTAAGCGGGCATAAACGTATCTGGACGAAAACCGGAAGGTTCAAAGGCAGCGGTAAAATTCTTCAGCGTTTCGCTGCGCACCGGCTCAGCACCATTCAGCGCCATCTGCCAGTGGCTCAAATCAAGCTTTGCGCGGTCGGCGGGACTGCTTCTGCGTATACAGAGATCGTAAGCGAAATTAGGAGCATAGCTCACGGTGGCCTTATAATCCGACATTGCTTGCAGCCAGCGCAACGGGTGCTGAAGGAAGGCTGTGGGGGCCATCAGAGCAGTGTGATAGCCGGAATAAAGGGGCTGAAGAATCCCCATGATAAGACCAAGATCATGAAATATCGGGAGCCAGGAAACGCCTTGATCTTTCTCGCTCAGCCCCATTTGGAGACGGATCGCTTCTGAATTATGGATCAGGTTGCCATGACTGACCACCACCCCTTTAGCTGTAGAGGTAGAGCCGGAAGTGTACTGGAGAAAGGCCAGACTCTCTTCGGTCAGCTCTGGTTTGCGCCATGACTGGTTCGTGGCCATAGGAAGCTCATCGCTAGCAATCCAGTCTAAACGCTGCAATTCAGGAAGGTGCATAAATCTGCGGGCTATATCAGCCTGAGTTTTGGTAGTAGTAAGCGCAACCTCTGCCTGAGTGTCGTTGATAATGGCCTGGATGCGTGGCAGCAGCCGATCAGAATGAGGGGGATAAACGGGAACCGCAATAGTGCCAGCATACAAGCAGCCGAAAAACGCTGCAATGTATTCCAGCCCTGATGGATAAAGCAACAGAGCCGGTTTTCCCTGGTATCCCAGGCTCTGAAGCTTGATTGCGATTGATCGCGCCTGTCGATAGAGATCTCTATAGGTCAGGCTGGTGTCGGCTTCTTTCCCAAAATTTAAAAATGTGTACGCTATCTGCTCAGGTTGTTGCTGGGCGCGTCTGCTGAGAATGTCAACAAATGTTGAAGTTCGTACTCGCGGAGAAGAGATATCGATCTTCATGAATGTAAAAACCCCCCTCTTTGTCAAGCAAAAGGCTCAAAAGCTGTATATTTCGTATCCACAGGTAGTTTTCTCTTTCCTTTCACAGTCTAGCATTGAGCAGGCGTATTTACATGTATCCAAAGATACATTTCTAGCACATGCGTATGAGAGCTGAAGCAAGCCGCATTACCGCAGGAGAAATCTTCTTTGCCCAATATGAGCAGAGGGATCGTGAGGCGAGCGTAATGTCAGGTGAGCAGGGGGAAGCATATCTTTATGCGCTTTGGTATTCTCGGCTCTAATACTGCCAGCCATCATCGCTTGCCTTTCCTGTCAGCAAGCGATGATGGTGCAGGAAAGATCAGCTCACGCTACAGGGCGACCCGTTGAGGGTAAAGGCGGTAGGGGGCGTATTGGTCCCACTCCAGTTGCCATTAAAGCCCGGAGGGGAACTCAGACTGCCACCAACCGGGATCGTGGCGTTATAGGAAAGATTGCTGATCGTCACCGTCCTGCCCGACTGGGTAAAGCTGCCATTCCAGGGAGAGGGCTGGAGCGTTTGCCCATTGGGAAAGGTGAAGACGAGGGTCCAGCCAGTGATCGCGGTGGTACCGGTGTTGGAGATGGTCACGTTGGCGGTAAAGCCCGTATTCCACTGGTTGGAGATGACATACTGAACCCGACAGGTTGCTCCAGAGGTCGGCGTCGAAGTGGGCGTGGGCACGGGGGTATTGGTTGGCGTG
>DASTZT010000698.1:0-5361 GCA_035764225.1 Ktedonobacteraceae bacterium | reverse complement strand
GCATATCTGGGAACAGGTCATGGGATCGGAGCATCATCACGCCGATTCGCTCCTCAACCTGGGGGAAGTGGCGGCTGCACAAGGAAAGTACGAGCGGGCAGAATCCTTGTTCCTGCAAGCCCTTCACATAAAAAAACAGGTATGGGGGCCGGAGCATCCCCAGGTAGCCTATCCGCTCAATAGCCTGGCAGACCTCTATGTAAAACAAGAGAGATATGAGCAGGCAGAGGCGCTGTATCAGCAGGCGCGCTCCATCTGGGAGCGAGGCTTGGGACCAGAGCATCCCCAGGTGGCCTATCCGCTCAATGGACTCGCCAGTCTTTCCGCCATCTTGGGAAAAACGGAGCAGGCAGAAACGTTGTATCAGCGAGTGCTTCACCTGCGCTGCCAGCAACTCGGTCAAGACCATCCTGAGACGGCGGAAACGCTGCATGACCTGGCTCTCTTTCGACAGCAGCAGGGTAATCTGAACGAGGCTCTCTCCCTCGCTAAACGTGCTCTGAAGATCCGTCTCCAATCGCTGGGAGACGCTCACCACAAAACGACCACTACACAATCGCTCTATGATAAGCTGCTCCAGGAACGGGCGTCCACTCAGAAGATGGAACCGATAGGACAAAGACGAACAGAGTGAAACACCATTTCTTCCTTTTTCCGCACAATGACACGCTCGAAGCACTGGTATTGTCCTATTGAATTCGTGTACTATAAATGAGTACAATCGATAGTACTGAGACCATCGATACGATGGGGTCGTGTAGCTTGTTTGGGAGTGGTGACATCTTATGAGTACTTTGCCCAGGCCGAAGGCGTCGGAAGCTGCGCAGGCTGTGCGGGATGCTGTGCCACGACGGCTGATCGTGACTGCTACGGTGGTCGCGTTTGCCATCCGTGACTGGTCGCTATGGGTGTTATTGCGTGATGGCCCCTGGGGACCACCGATGCGCCTGGTTCTTGGCTCTGAAGCTGTGACCGACGCGGTAGAGCGCACGCTCGACGCCTTGTTGCTCTGGCCCTCTGACGCTCCCCTTGTGCAGTTGAAGGCAGGATGGCAGGAGCAGCAGGTGCATGTCTGGGGCAGTACGGAACAGGGAGCAGCTATCTCGCTGATTCATAGCATGCTGTTGCGCGCCAACCGTGATGAGCTACGGCCCAATTTGCATACACAACCAATTCCAAGCTTGCACGTTCGCTGGATGCCTGTGGCAGAGATCGAGTCAGGGCAACGCTCTATCGATCCCGATGTGCAGCCCTCTCTGATGACCGCGCTCTATACGTTGCGTTCACAGATACAAAGAGAGCCGGAAATTGTGCTGCGTTTCCTGGCCGATATGAGTACGATGCGTTCTGCGCAAGAGCAGAGCGACTGGTGGCAGAAAGAGCAGATAACTTCAGCAGGTAACGATACGCAAACGCTGAGCGCGGTGAAAGAACCTGCTCCTGGAGATGGCACTTTGACGCTTGCTGAGGCTACCCTGCTCTATCGTGCCTTCTTTTCCCCGGATGAGCAAATTGACCTTTCGAACTTACGCAGGCGTTTCCTGGCTACGAACAAGCTGGCAGCCCTCAACGAAGATCGCCCGGTGCGCGGTCGCGAGCTTGATTGGCGGCGTGTCAGTCGCGCCTATCGTTATCTCGGTAAATAATTCAAGCCAATGAGATGATGCCTGTGAGCTGCATAGATGATATGATGGAAGTAATATATTTATTTAAGAGGGTAAAGATGGCAAAAGTTACGACTGGCACTGGCGATACGGGCTATACCGGCCTGCTGGGAGAGCAGCGGGTTCCGAAATATGATGTGCGACCTGATACATTCGGTACCGTGGATGAGGCGACATCGGCGCTTGGCCTGGCTCGTGCTCTATCGCAAGACCAAAAAGTTAAACAGATCATTTATCAGATCCAGCAAGAATTGTATCTGCTGATGGGAGAATTAGCGACCCCACCGGAAAACTATGAGAAGATGGGGTTACGCATGACCGTTGAGCATGTGCAGCGGTTGGAGCAGGTGGAAGAAGAGTTGAAGCGAGAGGTTGAGATACCCAATAAGTTTATCATTCCAGGCGATACCGCCGATGGTGCGGCGCTTGACCTGGCGCGGACAGTTATTCGTAGAGCAGAGCGCATGACGGTCAAGCTATTGCACGATGGTATCATCCAGAATGCTGAAGTGGTGCGCTACCTCAATCGCCTTTCCGATCTCGTTTTTATCCTTGCTCGCTACATTGAGGTGAAGTCGTCGCTGGCACAACGGCCTGAATAGAGACAGAGATGAGGAAAAAAGCGTGATTGTTCTGCATGCTATCTGGAATAACTCGTCACCGGGAGCATTGCATATCTGGGCGGAATCGTCGGATATGTCTACAGTGCCACCCAGACGTGCCGGAAAGCAAGCCGAGGCCCAGAAGCCTCGGCTTCATCCTTTTGCGCTCGCTCACAACGCACTCACGGAAGCGATGGAAGAGGTTGTGGGAAGTTTGCTGGTGGATAGCGCTGATAGCGACTTGCTCGCACTCCGGCTACCCTCCAGATCCAATGCGCCGTTGTCATCCCCGGAATTACTGCTAGAGAAAGCTACCAATGCTGCTCAGCCTGTCGAGTTCAAATGGTGGAAGGTTGCTACCCTTGTGCTGGATGCTGAGGCGGCTTTAGACTTGCTACTTGCACTGCCCACCAATCCTCCGCAGGGCGTTGCGTTTGGCAGTTCGCTGCGCTTCTGGTCCACTGTAGCCAATTTTGCTTTTGAGCTGATTACCCGGCAAAATTTTGCTCCAGGCTTAAGTGAGACCCGCGAAGGCAAAGCGATTGCTTATCGTGCCGCCTGGGAACTAGTGTTGTCGGAAGAAGACATGGAACGCTTGCAATTGCTGGCGCGAGCCATGCCGCCGCTCTGCTGGTCGTTCGTCTCTGAGGACAAGCAGAAGGCTGCCTTATTGCAAAGCATCGTGCTGCACTTTCTCAATCAGGCCGTTGATGGCTTTGTGCGTGGGGAACTCTCGGCAGCCGCGCTCTATCCTCCTGTGAAGCAGAATCGCCAATCGCTGCCTGCGCAGTGGCTGCATGCCCTTGTATCTGACAATCCTGTTTTAACAGGCTCTGCGCAAGAACTGGCGAACTTTGCCGCTACGCTGCGCGGCTGGGTTGGGCAACTGCGTCCGTCTATGCTGAGTGCGCCATTCCGCACCTGCTTTCGGCTAGATTCTCCCGAAGAGGATAGTGCCGGGGCAAATGGCGCGACGAACTGGCAGGTGAGCTATCATCTTCAGGCCAATGATGACCGCAGCCTGCTTGTTCCTTCCGAGCAGGTCTGGCAGGAACGTTCGGGCACCCTTACCTTTCTCAAACGCAAATTCGAGAATCCGCAGGAGCGATTGCTGGGAGATTTGGGGAAAGCCGTGCGACTCTTTCCCAAGATTGAAGCGAGCCTGCGAACGGCCCATCCTACCCAGGTGACATTAAATACCGAGCAAGCCTATCAGTTTTTGCGCGAGTCGGCCCCGTTGCTGGAAGAGAGCGGCTATGGCGTCCTCGTTCCTCCCTGGTGGCAGAAGCGTTCCGCACGCGTGGGCGTCAAGTTACAAGTCAGGCCCAAAAGCAACGGCAAAACGAATCAGGGCTTCATGGGATTAGATAGCCTTGTTGATTACAATTGGAACATTGCCATTGGCGACACAACGCTCACCCCCCAGGAATTTGAGAAGCTGGTCAACTTGAAGCAGCCGCTTGTGCAGGTTCGTGGGCAGTGGGTTGAGCTACGCCCAGAAGAGATTGAGGCGGCTATCGCGTTTTTCCAGAAGAAACAGGCACGCAAAGAAATGTCGCTGGGCGAGGCGCTACGTATAGGTGTGGGACACGAAAAAGCCGAGATGGGTCTGCCCGTGCTGGATATGGAGGCGGAGGGCTGGATCAAAGATGCGCTGGATAAGCTCTCGCAGCGTGTGCAGCTCTCAACCATCAAGACGCCAGCCACTTTTCAGGGCAAGTTGCGCCCCTATCAGGAGAAGGGTCTCTCCTGGCTGGCCTTTCTGCAACAATTTCGCTTTGGCGCTTGCCTTGCGGACGACATGGGACTGGGAAAAACGGCGGAAATGATTGCTCTGCTGTTACATAATCGGGGTACCCGGCAACAAGCCTCTCCATCAGGCCAGACCCTGATTATATGCCCTATGTCCATCGTCGGCAACTGGCATAGAGAGATTCAGCGTTTCGCACCCTCGCTCTCGGTGATGGTTCATCACGGCCTTGAGCGGCTCTCTGGCGCGGCCTTTGAGGAGGAGGCGAGGAAACACGATGTTGTCATCACCACCTACTCGCTCGCCTTGCGCGATAAAGAGCATCTCGCGTCAATCGTGTGGGACAACGTCGTGGTTGATGAGGCGCAGAACATCAAAAACGAGTCCGCTAAGCAAACGCAGGCGATCAAGAGCTTGCAAGCCGGGTACAGAATAGCCCTGACCGGAACGCCCGTAGAGAACCGCCTCTCCGAACTCTGGTCGATCATGGAGTTTCTCAATCCAGGCTATCTCGGCTCCGGCGCAGAATTTCGTAAAAGCTTCGCGCTCCCGATTGAACGCTATCACAATGCTGAGCGAGCGGAGACGCTCAAGCAGCTGATTCAGCCGTTTGTTTTGCGTCGGGTCAAGACGGACAAAGCAATCATTAAAGATTTGCCCGATAAGATGGAGATGAAGGTTTTCTGCAATCTTACGCAAGAGCAAGCCTCGCTCTACGAAGCGGTCGTACGGGAGATGATCGAGAAGATTGAGCAAGCGGAAGGTATTGAGCGTAAAGGCTTGGTGCTGGCAACGCTGATGCGGTTAAAGCAGGTCTGCAACCATCCGGCGCAATTTATGGGCGATAGCAGCAGTTTGCCGCGTCGCTCTGGCAAACTCTCGCGCCTGGAAGAGATGCTAGAAGAGGTGTTGGCAGCAGGCGATAAAGCCTTGATCTTTACCCAATTTGCGGAAATGGGGAGCTTGCTGCGTCAATATCTGCAAGAGACGCTCGGCTGTGAGACGCTTTTCCTGCATGGCGGCACAAGCAAGAAGCAGCGTGATGCGATGGTGCAGCATTTCCAGGAGGAGCGCAAAGGCGTGCCGCTCTTCATTCTTTCCCTCAAAGCTGGGGGCGTTGGCTTAAATCTCACGGCGGCCAACCACGTTTTCCATTTTGATCGCTGGTGGAATCCAGCAGTCGAGAATCAGGCGACCGACCGGGCATTTCGCATTGGGCAAACGAAGAATGTGCAGGTGCATAAGTTTGTCTGCGTCGGTACATTAGAGGAGCGGATCGATCAGATGATTGAGCAGAAGAAAGAGTTGGCGGAGAGCATTGTGGGCAGTGGCGAGAACTGGGTTA
>DASTZT010000697.1:0-6901 GCA_035764225.1 Ktedonobacteraceae bacterium | reverse complement strand
GCCTGGGCGTAGAGTTCCTCGCCTAGATACCACTCCTGAAACAGGTCGCTACAGAATTTCCAGGAAGGGCTATAGCGGGCGAAAACGCCTTCTATCGCATAGCCCAACACCGCGCTGGCATACACGTCGAAACGGTTGATTAGATCCAGGCCAGTATAGCCCTGGAGCAGTGGTGCGTTGAGGCGTTGGAACATGTCTGTATTGACCACACTGCCAATATTGGCCTGAGTAAGCTGCGCTCTAAAGGCGGCAATCCAGGCTTGATCCCAGGGTTGTAAAGGCAGCAGCGAGGAGCAGTCTGGCAGCTTGGCCAGCAAATCTATCAGAGCCAGGCAAACGCCAGCATAGCAGGTATCCCAGTTAGAGTTGACTGCACGCGCCTTTAGCCCCACGATGACGGCTTCTGGGAAAGTCTCGCGGCTCACCCGTCGGCTCTCCTCCGCCGTTTGCGGGGGCTGATAGGCATCCGCAACCCCGGTAACGTTCCAGTAATGCGGGCTATAGAGCAGCTCATGCACGACTAACCCCGCCGTATCCCAATAGGCCCGCTCGCTAGTAATCACACCATCAAGATCAAAAATAATGATATTGTTCAACTTAACCTCTTTAACCGCTCGCGCAATACACGCACGCTCACCGGCTCCTCCGCAAACCGATACGTCAGGGGAGTAATATTGATATGGGCCGCCCCAGCTTGACGCAAGATTGCCACGGTTTCTAGCAGAGCAGGCGCGGAATCGCCCACGCTGGCAACGCCTGAGAGCGTGTACCAACCCGGCTCCGCGCTGTTCGCAATCTCCGCAGTCATCAGGCGAAACTCGATATCAGAAGCGATGGCGTGCAGATGCTGATTGATATTGGCGCAAAGCTGCTGCATCGCCTCAACGCTTGCGCCACGCATCTGGGCCGTCACCACCGAACGATTTTTGGCCTGCATATGTGCGTCGATCAACTCTAGCATTGTCGCTGTGACTTTTAAGGCTTGCGGATCTTGATGCAAAAGTTGGGCGTTGCCGATCAAGGTGGCCTGGGAACGCAGCACCACGCCATCATCTAGCAGCTTCAGATGATTCTCGCGCAGCGTCGTACCCGTCTCGGTCAGATCGACGATCAGATCCGCCGTATCGGTCAGTGGAGCCGCCTCTAGAGCACCATGCGGCGAAAATATTTTGCAATGGGTGATGCTATGACGACGCAGAAACTGGTTCGTTAAGACCGGATATTTGGTGGCGATACGCAAACCGCGCCTTTTATGCTCCTGGTAGTAACCAGCGAGATGCCAGAGGTCGGCGCAATTGCTGACATCGATCCATGTTTCGGGTACGGCAATCACCAGACGACAATTGCCGTATCCCAGGTCGCGCAACAACACCATCAAGGTCTCGTCGTGATCATCTTCATCAAATTCCTCGTCGCCATACCCACGATGCTCGGCTAAAATATCGTAGCCGGTGATGCCAAGCGCGGCATCCCCACTCTCGACCAGCAAGGGGATATCGGCGGCGCGTTGAAAAACAACCTCCACATCAGGCATACTTTTGATCTTTGCCAGATATTGACGCGGATTGCTGCGGCTGACCTTCAAGCCACATTCAGCGAGAAAGGCTAAGGTCGCCGCCTCCAACGCTCCCTTGCCAGGGAGCGCCAGGCGAATGTGTGCATCTCCACTCACAGGACTTGCTCCTCACCCAGCGCTCGACTCACGAGCGCATCGATATTCGATACCCGTTCTTCTCCCAGCACAAGGTCGCGCATCGTCACAACCCCATTGCGCTGCTCATCCTCACCAACGATCAACGCCAGACGAATGTGCTTTTTCGTCGCCAGCTTCAAGCCTACACCTACGCCATGCCCGGTGATATCCACTTCGGTGCATAAGCCACACTCGCGAGCGGTCCTGGCGATATGCAGAGCATACGGCATATCTTGAGTGCTGACAGGAATGACCAGGGCCTGAATCGAGGTCTGAGCGGGCAGGTCGCTTCTCGGCACCAGCGTAAGCAGGCGCTCGACGCCAAAGGCGAAACCGCAGGCGTTAAGATCGCGCGAGCCTCCCACTGCACGGATCAGGCGGTCATAGCGTCCGCCGCCACAGAGCTGAGCATCGAAGCCATCTTCATCCTGAGAATGGATCTCGAAGACCAGACCGGTATAGTAGCTCACGCCTCGTCCGAGCGAGAGGTTCAAAACGATATGTTCACGAGGAACGCCCGATTGCTCCATTGTTGAGACAAGCTGTCGTAATTCCGTTAGCGGCTCTGGATCGAGGCTATAGCGGTCCAGCAGGGCATGCAATTCTTCAAAGACCGTCGGTGGCGAGCCTGAAACTTTGTGGAGCGCACGCAGAAATTCCAGGGCATACAAAATCTGCCGTCGTTGCTCGCTACGTCCCATTTTCCAGAGGAAGCGCTCGACGATCTCGCCACGCGCGTCCTCATCAAAGGAGATGCTGATGCCACCAAGCAAGGAAGTAATATAGCGCATCTCAACATCGCCAGCCGTGCCATTAGGACGTTGCGCTACCGCCTGATCGATGGAGGGTTCTAGCGGATAGAGCGCCTCCAGACGTTCCTGCGCTATCCGCTCCCCCTCGCTGGAACGGCTGATCTGCTCCATCAAGCTTAAGAGCAAATGCGCGGCATGATCGTCAAGATGGAGACGGTTGATAAAGCCGCTCGCGACCCCGATATGTCCCAGTTCCAGGCGATATTGCGTAATGTTCAACTTTTTCAGAGCATCGCAGGCCAGTTGCAAGATTTCCGCGTCGGCGGAGGCAGCATAGCCACCGAACAACTCTACTCCAAGCTGAGTATGCTGGCGATAGCGTCCGCGACCAGGCGCTTCATAGCGAAAAATCGGCCCCGCGTATTGGAAACGCAAAGGCAAAGGCTGTTGCTGGTAATGATCGAGGTAGAGACGACAGATAGAAGCGGTATACTCCGGGCGCAGGCAGAGTTCTCGATGATGCAAGCGAAAAGCATAGAGGTTCTGCCACAATTCCTGCCCAAAACTAGCCTGAAACAGATCGCTTCGCTCTAAAATGGGCGAATCTACCTGAGCATACCCGGCCTGTGCCAGAAAAGCACCGAGTTGATCGATAATCCAACGCTGATGCAGGTGCGTTTCTGGTAAGAGGTCATGCATACCACGCAATCGCTCAACGCGCTTCTTCATGAGTCAAACACTTTCTTAACATTTATTGATCAGGTAAACCTATTTACCTGGATTTAGCGGATAATCATCGTGCCTGCGCCCTTGTCAGTAAACAACTCGCGCAACAACACATGCTCTTCGCGGCCATCGACGATATGCACTCTCGGCACTGCCGCCAGAGCATCAAGGCAGGCTGAGACTTTGGGAATCATGCCGCCGCTGATCACACCTTCTTTAATCAGCCGCTTGGCATCCGCTTCCGTCAACTCCGAGATCAGCGTGCCATCGGTCTGGTAGATCCCCACGACGTTGCTTAAGAAGATGAGCTTCTCGGCGTTGAGAGCGCCCGCAATATGGGCCGCCACCAGATCAGCATTAATGTTGAGGCAGGTACCGTCAGGGCCTTCGCCAAGCGGCGCGACAATAGGAATAAATCCTTCGTTAATCACGGCCTGAATCAAGGTCGGGTCCACTGTTTCGATCTCACCGACAAAGCCGAGTTGCGGATCGGCGATCCGCGCCCGCACTAGATTGCCATCGGTGCCGCTTAACCCGGCCACTTTGCCTCCCATCTGCGACGCCATCAGTACCAGCCCCTGATTGACCTGTCCTACCAAGACCATCCGCACGATTTCTAGCGTCTGCGCATCGGTAACGCGTAACCCATTCTCAAAGCGGATCGGCACGTTCAGCTTTTTCAACCACTCGTTGATATATGGACCACCGCCGTGAACCAGCACAGGATGCGCTCCCAACGCATGCAGCCAGACGATATCCTGCAACACACCACGCTGATGCTCCAGCGTACTGCCTCCTAATTTTATCACGAGCGTCTTGCCCTTTAGAAAATCGATATACGGCAGCGCCTCACCTAATACCTGGGCGATCAGGTGATGGTCACTGATAATATCACCATCCGGCGTGCGTGAAAAAGAAATGGCCATCTATTCTCTCCTCATATACTCTTCATCATGCGTTTTAAAAATGCAAGAGCATAGCACTATTATGGGTTCACTCCGAGGCTCGACAATCCCATCGTTTCCGCAAATCCGCAGAGCAGGTTGGCATTTTGGATCGCTTGCCCCGAAGCTCCCTTCACCAGGTTATCTAGACAAGAGATGCTAATCAGACGTTTTGTACGCATATCCACCATCGGATAAATGAAACAGTGATTGCTGCCATAGGTCCACTTTGTATGTGGCGGTTCATTAACCACATGTACAAAAGGCTCATTGGCATAATACTCCTCGTATAGAGCACGTATCTCAGTAGTGCCAGGAATATATCCTGTTCTATCCTGCTTGAGATCCGCGTAACAGGTTACGAGAATGCCACGCGTCATAGGAATGAGATGCGGCAGAAAGGTAATACGGAGCAAGTCAGTGACCGGATGACCGCCATCCAGGGCCGCCGCTTCAAGCTCTTGCACGATCTCAGGCAGGTGACGATGGCCCGCGACGCTATACGCGCTCACATCCTCATTGGCTTCAGCATAGTGGGTGGTGAGCGATGGCGTACGCCCCGCGCCACTGATGCCCGTTTTCGAATCAATAATCACGTCTGGGGCGATGATTCCGGCTGCCAGTGCGGGCGCTAAAGCAAGAATTGCGCCGGTTGCATGACAGCCGGGATTGGCAACCAGCAACGCCTGCTGAATACGCTCGCGGTGTCGCTCGCACAATCCGTACACGGCAGCCTCTAGCAAAGCAGGCGCAGGATGGGTATGTTTGTACCATTCCTCATAAATGTTGACATGATGTAAACGAAAATCCGCCGACAGGTCCACGACCTTCGTTCCCCGTTGCAGCAGACGTTGCACAGCCTCTGCCGCTGCCGCATGCGGTAGACAGACGAAGGCAAGCTCGGTCTGCGCTGACTCCTCAGCAATTACCAGCGCCGGATTGAGCGACGTTTTTGTATCTCCTGTGCTGCCATAGCTTTCCGCGTGCAACTGAGGAAAGACCTCATTCAGGCGTTTGCCGACCGCGCTACGGGCCGTCACCGATGTTATAACGAACTGTGGATGTCGTGCCAGCAATCGAAGCAATTCCAGGCCGGTATAGCTTGTCACATTGACGATAGAAACGGTAACCATACAATCCACCTCTAAGTCGCTTATTCAGACAACAAAAAAACCCTCGTCCCTCCATATTGTACAAGGGACGAGAGCAACATATTTCTGCTCCCGTGGTACCACCCGGTTTGTCTTTATCAATCTCCGAAGAGAATGTATCGCATCGCTAACGACCCACTCCTCTACTGCGCTGTAGCGAAGGTGGAAAGACCACTTTTTCGCGGCTCTTTTATCGCGTGGGAACCATCCACCTGTCCTACTTGTCCGATATGAGACATCACATCTTTGTTTGCCTGGTCGGACTTTCTTCGGTCAGCCGCTCACGAAGGGGTTCTGAGGGGGCAACACCATTCCGAACTCTCACCAGGCGTCGGATCTCTGTCGGGTCCCGATCTCATACTCTGTTCGATCAACGCGGGTCAATTTTTATACATTTGTCGTTCTAAAGCATAACAGCAGATTAGCAGGATGTCAATTACTTTTTGGTGCTTTTTTGGGAAAAACCCATCAAGAACGGGCTACTGAGATTCTTGAATGGTTGGTCTAGAGTGCATCGACCAGGAACCATAACGCGTTCCTGGTCGATGAACCTCCGGGTTTTTCGCTTGCGAGCAAACGAGGAAAGAAGGCTACACGCGTTCGTACCAGTTCACAATGATCGCTCGGCCAAGCGTGTGGAAGAAGAGGTTAAAGCCGAGGAAGGCCGGTGTCGCATCTTGACTGATATCCAGGGCCTCAACGTCAACAGCGTGGACAACCGTAAAATAGTGGTGTTTCCCATGCCCAACCGGCGGAGCAGAACCAATGAAACGCCTCATGCCGCTATCATTGCGCAACTGGAAAGCTCCTGCTGGCAGCCTCGAACCATCCTCGCTGTCTCCGGCTCCACGCGCAAGCTCAGTCACATGCGCCGGGATATTCACCACAGCCCAGTGCCAGAAGCCGCTGGCAGTAGGAGCATCGGGATCGAGGACCGTGACCACAAAGCTCTTTGTCCCTTCCGGGAAACCGCTCCACGATAGCTGAGGAGAAACATCCTCACCGCCCGCACCGAAGATCCCGCTGACCTGCGGGAGCGAAAACTTCTCGCCATCCCGTATATCGGCGCTGGTTACATGAAACGAGGGCACCTTTGGTAAGTGTTCATAGGGATTGTACGCCATTTGCTCACTCACTCCTTTTCTGTACGCTCAAGAAAAATCTGGCAAACACGCGGTCGTGTTCGGGCTTCATCTTCCTGAAGCGCACTCTACTTCGTACTATGAACTCCATTCTATAACATATTCCTAAACGGAGGGATGCTAAATGCTGGGGTCCAACTCAAAACCTAGCCCTGTTTATCCTTCAGAGCATCATATGGTATGAGCGGATGCCTGTTTCTTCTGATCTTTTTCCCACTCTGCTCGGCCTTCCTTGTACGTTCTTGCAAGGAAGGAATTAGACTTATCGACATTTAGCACAAATCTTATGAGCTTACCCGTGCGGGGTAGAGGTTCATACTCTTTCATTCCAATGTGCATTGCCATTGCTATACCCTGGGGGGTTTGGCTTCTCCCGTAAACGTTTTTGATAACAACTCCCCTTCTCCCTAACTTTTTAAGTTCCTTCCTTACCCCTCTCAGTAAGACGAACATATAATGCTGACGCATTGTTTCATCCACATCAGGAGTACTA
>DASTZT010000696.1:0-2177 GCA_035764225.1 Ktedonobacteraceae bacterium | reverse complement strand
TCAATGCAAACAAGCGCTGGCCCGATGTGCTGGCTCGTCGGCTGAGAGATGCCGGTGGGACACACTTCATGTCGGTCATCAATGCGGGCCTCTCAGGCAATCAGCTCACCTCCTCTGAGCGTCCCCAGGCCAGGGAAGCAGGGATGCCGCCGTTGCTGTTTGGACAAGCCGGAATGCAGCGTCTGGCTTGGGACGTGCTGGGACAGCCAGGCGCGACGGATCTGATTGTCCATATTGGCTCGAATGATCTGCGTTTTGGGGTTGGGGCAGCCAGACTGATCGAGGCATTCCAACAGCTCGCAGGGCAGGCGAGGCAGAGCTACCAACGGGTGTTTGGCACGACAATATTGCCCGGTGGCTACCCACCGACGCAAGTGGAACAACGCCACCTCGTCAATACCTGGCTCCAGGAGCAAGGAAGGCAGTGCTTTGATGCCATCTTCGATTTCGCGACGCCGCTGGCCTCCCCTGATGACGAGGCGATGCTCCATCCAGCATACGATTCGGGCGATGGCATCCATCTCAACGATGAGGGCTATCGGCTCATGGCCGAAGCGGTGGATCTCAGTCAGTTGACTGGCAGCCCAGCTCGCAGAGCGTGAGGAAAGCACTGGATCTGTTCAGGATGGTTCAGTCGATGACAACTTTTGTCGCGATAATTGCGCATTGTCTGTACTGAGCAACCTCTCCCTCAAGTGTCGCGGTTTGTTCTGTACGAATATCACTTGAGGATGCGCCCACGCTAAAGGCGAACGCGCCCGGCTCGGTCACGAACCGCATCTCAGGATCATAAAAGGCCAGGCGCGATGGGTGGATGACGAATGTGATATTGCGTGCCTGACCAGCGTTGAGCGAGAGACGTGTAAAGCCGATAAGCTGCCGTTGCGGGCGAGCCACCGAAGCGACCTCGTCGCGACAGTAGAGCTGTACGACCTCGTCACCTGCACATTGCCCCGTGTTGCGGACAGTGACCGACACTTCGATTGGGTCCGTACTGCTCTTTGCCTGTACGACTATGTTTTCATAGGCAAAGGTCGTGTAGCTTAAACCATGTCCGAAGGAGAACAAAGGTGTGGTCGGCGAGTCGATATAATCGCCAAAGAACATCGCACGGTCTCCACCAGCTCGCGTCCCCACATAATTTGGTATCTGTCCAACTGAGCGTGGCATACTCACCGGCAGACGACCTGCTGGATTGATCTTACCCGTCAGGATATCGGCCAACCCGTTGCCCCCCTCCTCTCCTGAAGGGAAGACCTGTAAGAGGGCCGCTGCTTTTTCGACCAGCGAGGTAAGCGTATGGACGCGACCACTGAGTACGGCAATAACCAGCGGCGTCCCGCTTTGCGCCAACGTATCGATCAACCCTTGCTGAACCCCGGTAAGATTGAGATCGGTTGCATCATTGCTCTCTCCCACCGTTACTGGCCGCAAAAGACCACTCTTGCCAGCAACGACAACGATGGCAACGTCCGCTCCGTTGACCGCCTGGAGTGCCTCTTCAAAGCCAGAGCAATCATCGCCCAGCACATCACATCCCTTCGCATAGCGAATCTCTACCTCTGGCCCAAGCGCGGCGCGCAGCCCTGCGAGCGGGGTAATGTGGGGAGTGAAGTATGGACCGGGCGCATACTTGCCGTTGGCTTGTGGCACGGCAAGTTCGCCCACATCCAGGGTACGAGACGCGGCGTAGATCATTTCCAGGTGAGAGGGGTAGTGATAATCACCCTGCAGGAGCCGCTCGTCGTCTGCTCCCGGTCCAATTACCGCCACGCGCTTCGTCGTTGGTGAAAGTGGCAGGATACCATTGTTGGTCAAGAGAATGACTGACTCGGCGGCTGCTTTGCGTGCCAGCGCGCGCTGCTCTGGTGATTGAAAGGCTATGCTAGCGCACTCTTCATCGATGTAGGGATGCTCGAAGAGGCCGAGCCGAAATTTGAGCCGTAACACACGGCGGACAGCCGTATCAATCGCTGCTTGAGAGACACAACCGGCCTCAACCTCAGCCTTCAGATCTTCTCCATAGCAGTCGATGCTCGGTAACTCCATATCCAGGCCAGCAAGCAGGGCCTGTCGAGCCGCCTCCCCTTTATTAGCGGCAACGTGGTGATACCTCATCAGCATGACAACAGCCGTATAATCGGCAACAACCATCCCTTGAAAGCCGAGTTCCTCAC
>DASTZT010000695.1:0-2557 GCA_035764225.1 Ktedonobacteraceae bacterium | reverse complement strand
CATTGAGCATGCAGGCTTGCCCCGCATCGAAGATTTCTGCTGGATCGCCACTCAGGAATCGAACGTCTACGCAGGCCTCGCGGTGGTACTACCATTTATCCACCCACGTCCGCGCTACTTCGCCGAAGTGATGGCCAATCTGATGTTCTGGATCGGGCCGGACAAGATCCTGTTTGGCAGCGACTACGCGATCTGGGAACCAAAGTGGCTGATAGAGCGGCTCATGACCTTCCAATTCCCCGAAGATCTGCAAGCGGAGTTTGGGGTCAAGATGGATATGGAGAACAGGCGCAAGATTCTCGGACTCAACGCTGCCCGACTCTACGGCATCAATCCCGACGAGCAACTGGCCAAAACCAAAGATGACCAGCTGGCGCACGAAGCCGCCCAACTACACCACAAAAGTGGAGGCATCGGCGTTCTCGAATAAGTCCGTCAACAGTAAAATGGGCCAGGGCAAGCGCAAGGCCCCACCCGCCCCTCAACGCCGCCCCTTGCCCCTACGCAGGTGGTCGCGCGTGCGATGGGGCAGATGCGGGCCTCCCGCTGTCGGTCATTGACATAAACGTAGGGGCAAGAGGTGGTGATGGGGCCTGGGTAGGGGCCTCGCGCTTGCCCTCCCGTCGGAATCGCAAGGAGTCGTTTTATGCCGTCTGCTGACGCCTTCTCTGGCGAAATCACCGTGACAATGGTCTACGAAGCCATCGCCGACGTACTCGACCCCGAACTGGACGAATCGCTGGTTAAGCTGGGCTTCATCGATCATGTTCAGGTCGATGAAGGTACTGTCACTATCGCCTTTAAACTGCCCACGTACTGGTGCGCTCCCAACTTCGCCTACCTGATGGCCGCTGATCTACGTGCCAAAGTCCTGGCTATTCCAGGGGTACATACGGCCCGCATCCTGCTCCTGGACCATTGCACCGACGAGGAGATCAGCACAAGCATCAATGCCGGGAAATCCTTCACCGAGGCATTCCCCGATGAAGCTGAGGATAATCTGGAAGAGCTGCGCCTGATTTTTCTGCGTAAGGGCTTCCTGATGCGTCAGGATACGCTGCTACGCAAATTACAGAAAGCTGGAGTAGACGAAGCTACGCTGCTTTCTCTGCGTGTAGCTCATCTGTCGATTGATGAGGCCACACAACGCGCAACCATCACCACGCCTCAACAGGTGGTTCATCTGGAGCGTATGGCCCATACAGCACAGGCTTATCTGCGCCGCGCCGCCCTGCTGGGCCTACATCATCAAGCGCAGGATTTGCTCTTCAGCGACGAGCATGGTCAGCCTATCCGCCCCGGAGAGCTACAGCACTACCTGCGTCAGTCTCGCTCAGTGCGCATGAACATTATGTTTAATACCGTCTTCTGCTCCGATATGTTCCAGACCCGCTATGGCTCTGGCGAAAAGAAGTCTTGATATCCAGCCGACCAACGCCGCTGGCGCGTCTAGCTGCGCTCAGGTCGGCTGCAAGGAAGCTTTACCAGAAGGAGAGATGCTATGAAAGCCGTGCGTTTGCTTGCTTATAACGAACTGCCGAGAGTGCAGGAGACCGCCGAACCGAAGATCACCAGCCCCACCGACGTGATTGTGCGCATCGGGGGCGCGGGCCTCTGCCGCACCGACCTGCACATTATTGAAGGTCAGTGGATAGAGAAATCCGGCGTGACCTTGCCTTACACGCTTGGTCACGAAAATGCTGGCTGGGTCGAAGCCATCGGTTCAGCCGTCAGCAATGTCGCCGTGGGTGATACAGTAATCGTCCATCCAACAGCGACCTGTGGCTATTGCCGGGCATGTCGGGCCGGTGATGATATGCACTGCGTCAATTCGATCTTTCCAGGTATCTCAGTTGATGGCGGTATGGCCGCGTTCCTCAAAACAAACGCTCGCGCCGTCGTCAAGCTCGATCCCATCCTGGCACCTAAAGATATCGCGGCCCTGGCTGATGCTGGCCTGACCGCCTATCATGCCGTGAAGAAGGCAGCTGCTCTGCTCTATCCAGGCACAAAGGCGGTTGTGATCGGAGCGGGCGGCCTGGGTCATATCGGTGTGCAGTGTCTCAAAGCCCTTACGCCTGCCGAAATTATTGTGGTTGATAAGTCACCGGAGGCTCTCGAACTAACCAAAAATTGGGGCGCGAACTATACGGTGGTGGCCGATGGCAAGCATGTAGATACGATCAAAGAGATTACCGACGGCCAGGGAGCCGAGGCTGTGATTGACTTTGTGGGCGAGCAGGGAGCGGAGATGGATGCCGTCCAGATGCTGCGGCGAGCAGGCTCGCACTTCATCATTGGCTACGGAGGCAGGATCAACGTCCCGACCATCGATATCATCTCGACGGAGATTAACTTCATCGGCAACCTGGTCGGCAACTACAACGATCTGGTTGAACTCATGACGCTAACCGCTCAGGGGAAGGTCAAGCTGCACACGGCGGTCTATCCGTTGGATGCTGCGATTGACGCCATTCACGATCTGGAGAGCGGCAGGCTACGAGGGCGCGGCATCCTCGTCCCTTCGTAGGAACCCGATTGATCGCGTCCGTTTGAG
>DASTZT010000694.1:0-9008 GCA_035764225.1 Ktedonobacteraceae bacterium | reverse complement strand
GTATGTGATGCGCTGGATTGAATTTATGCCGCTTGACGCCGACCAGATCTGGCGGAAGGAAGATATCCTGACAGGCGCAGAAATTCAGGCGATCATCGAAGCTGAATATGGGCCATTGGTACCAATCACGACCGGAGATCCCTCCGAGACAGCCCGTCGCTATACATTTAGTGATGGCATCGGAGAAGTTGGGTTCATTAATCCTGTGAGTGAGCCATTTTGTGGAACGTGCGACCGCATTCGTCTGACGGCGGATGGACAACTGCGCACCTGCCTCTTTGCCACCGAAGAGACCGATCTGCGAGCCGTTCTCCGCTCCGATGCAAATGATGAGGAACTTGCCAGAACGTTGCGACAGGCGGTCTGGAACAAAGAACTCAAGCATTACATTGGTGACAAACGATTCAAGCGCGCAAACCGTAGTATGTCGATGATTGGCGGGTAATATCAGTATGGCTAAACAAACTTGCACTGTTTGCATGGCAGGAGCATTATCAAAGCAAGCAGGCTTTACCCACAATTACAGTGCAAAATATGGCTGTAAACTCTGTTACTAAAAAAGGGGACGTTCGTCGTTATAGTCAAATAGACAATATGTATGCAGACCCGAAGTATACTTGTACTAAGTATCAAAAAGGACTGCATATGATCAACCCGGTCTCAGTTACAGTAGTAGAAGACCAGAAAGAGGACCCTGTGGTATACGATGAAGCGGATCTACTGACTGTCCGCGAAGTAGCAAAGCAATTGCGGGTGGATGACACCACCGTTAGGCGCTGGATCAAAAATGGCGTTCTGGAGGCGATTACGCTCCCCCATCGGGGTGCGCGTCAGGCCTATCGCATCAGACGCGCCACTTTGGATGCTCTCTTGGCACCATCACAACAGCCTGTGAGCCAGTAGGTGGAGTAGCCAAAAGTCTTCCGACCTGCTAGACTACATGAGTACCCAAAAATGGCTAGTAGGAAGGAGACACGCTTGTCTACAATTGACTCCCAGACTCTCTTCTGTGAATTGAATGGTACTAAAAGCTCCAGCTTGGCCGCAATTCATTCTCCTGTCCATCACTCGCCTGGAGGAACACCCTACTTGCTCACTCCAGGAACGGTTGTCCTGGCATCCCCCAGGACAAACCTGGAGGGACTGGCAGGATTCCTTGATGGATTTGATCCGTCGCTCCATTTCACTACCTACCTGGATGACCCGACGCCGCTACCAGATGGGGCGCAATTGTGCAAAGTAGCCGGGCAGCTCTGCTATATGAGCTTCGGCCCAAAACGCACGATGAATGCACAATCCCAACGCTATTTCGCTAATCTCAAGTCATCCGGGCATGGTTCTGTGCTTGAGCATGCGAACTTCAGTTTGCTCCTCTATGGCATCTCGCGCAGCCTGACTCATGAGTTGATCCGCCATCGCGCCGGTTTCAGCTACTCCCAATTGAGCCAACGCTTCGTTTCCGGGCGCATGCTCCGCTTCGTTGAGAGACCTGAATACTGCACGGACGAGCTGTTGCATGCCCAATTTTTGCAACGCATCGACCGCGCAGCGGAAGAGTATGGTGTACTCGCCAACCGCTTGCTGGAGATGCAGCTGGGCGGAGCCAGCATTCTGAGCGCGGAAGCTCGCACCGACCTGCGCAAAAAGGTACAGCAATGCGCCCGCTCCGTTCTCCCCAACGAAACAGAAGCGCCCATCGTGGTCACAGGCAATGCGCGATCCTGGCGACACTTTATTGAGATGCGAGCCGACGCCCATGCGGAGATCGAGATCCGGCAGTTGGCGTTACGCGTCTTTCTCTGCTTGCGCCAGACCGACGCCATCCTTTTCGACGATTATACGATTGAGCGGCTTCCTGATGGCACCCATACCGTGAAAACGGCTTTTAGGAAGGTATGATCGGCATCATAGCTCGCGTCGGTACAGCCGCATGCTAACCGGTGCAGGCTCGTCCGTCGCTCGCATTTCGAACCTGGCGGCCAACCGCTCTGCGCCAACATCGCTTTTGGGCAATAACGCTTCGAAGTAGACAGGAATTCTCTCCTGCTCTGCTTCGAACTCGAACTCATCTGCCAATAAGCGGGCGCGATTGAGGCCGCCAACGAGCAGCAAGCGGCCAACGTGTTGGCGGCGAAATTGTGGATGAACGGTTCCCTGGCAAAGTAGGTGGTAGCCCTGCTGGTCCCGGCGCAATTGCACAGAAGTATACCCCACAATCTCGCCCTCTACACCTTCCAAAGTTCCAGCTGGTCCCCAGGGATTCAGTTCGTCATCATCATCGGTAACGACGAAGGTATTGGTGGGACGCTCACCATCCTCCAGCCAGGCGACAAAATCGCTCTCATTGAAGCTCTCAGTTCCATCTTCCTGAGCAGCCAGTTCCTGGATATGCACCAGCTCTGGCAAGTCTTTCTCTCGATAGTTGTGTATACGCATAACACTATGCTCTGCCTTTCTAATCGGTAGTATGTATGATTGCTACGCCACAGCAGAAAAAAGCCTCTCTCAGTTCATTGCCATATCCTGCGTTTTCTGAGCAAACTCTACCATAAATATCGTCTGATGGTACATCATAACATTACTCATGCAAGGATAGCACTTCACGAAGGAGGATAATCTGGAGATTGCAATTGATGAGCTTGCCAAGTAATGGCGAGTGAGTTCTAACTATAGAGAAGGGTTGACCAGAGGTTTTTTTAACTTTGATAGCGGTAAAAGGAGTTACCATGTCTGACCTCTCACACGTACAGACCATCCGCCAGGCAATGCCTGCCACCACCTCACGCGTCTATCTAAACACGGGCACCTTCGGCCCTCTGCCAGCGTGCGTTATCCAGGCCATGCAGGAGCGCATGCAGCAAGAATGGCTCAACGGGCGACTGGGAGCAGAAGCATTCGAGCAAATTTCCACCGCGTATAACAATGCTCGTAGCAGCGTGGCTCGCCTGCTCAATGCTGATGTGCAAGAGATCGCTCTGACTGATAATACTGGTGAAGGTATGAATATTATCAGCTTTGGCTTGCCCTGGCGTGAAGGCGATGAAGTCATCACGACGAATCATGAGCATATCAGCGCGCTGGCACCGCTGTACCAGATTCGTGACCGCTATGGCGTGGTAATTCGCACAGCCGATCTGGGTGAGGAGCGGGCAGATCATCCGGCACTCGAAGCTATCGAAAAACTTGTTACGCCGCGCACTCGCCTGATTGTCCTTTCGCATGTGACATGGACCACCGGAGCAGTGATCGACATCAATGCAGTCGGACGTATGGGCCGCGCAAGAGGTATTCCCGTGCTGATCGATGGGGCACAATCAGCCGGAGCCATTCCCCTTGATATGAAATCGCTCGATGTTGATTTCTATGCCATGCCGATGCAAAAGTGGCTCTGCGGACCAGACGGCACAGGGGCGCTCTATGCGCGACACGACGCACAACACTACGTCACCTCAACGTATGTGGGCTACCACTCCATCAAGCACGAAGAGGGCTTAGAATGGGCGCTCAATGAGAATGCGCAACGTTTTGAGTTGGGAGGTCGTCAGACGGCAGCGATTATAGGCCAGGCAGCCGTGCTCAACTGGTTAGAAGAGGTCGTCGGCCATCAATGGCTCTTTGCGCGTATTGCGCAGTTGAACGCTTATGCCTATCAGACGCTCAGCCAAGTCTCCGGTATTACGATCCTCACTCCAAAGCCAGGAGCCAGCGGTATTTTAACGATTAAACTGGAGGGGCACGACGACCAGGGAATTGTAACGCAGCTTCGTGAAAAACACGCTATCTACATTCGCAACATTCCCTCCGCCAAAACCTTGCGCATTTCGACCGGGTTTTACAATACCGAGGAGGAGATTGATACGCTGGCACGAGCACTTGCTGAGCTTTAAGCGGGAGAGTGCAACGTCAACAAAAAACCCGCCCATATGGGCGGGTGAAACGGCAACTTCCAATTTTCCCATGGAGCTACCCCCACAGTATCGTCGGAGCTGAAGAGCTTAACTGCCGTGTTCGGGATGGGAACGGGTGTCTCCTCTTCGCTATAGTCACCGGCTCACCTGCACATACAGGCGGGACTTCTGACATGAGTGATATTACTACAGCTCTTCAGCTTTGTCAAGAGTTTTTTCGCAAACTTCAGGAAGTCGCTTTTTCCTGTCCCTCAGTTTGCTGATAGGCATAGCGCAGGTCTTCGGGAATCTCGAACCCCAGGGTGGTCGTACAAAATTCTTGCCATTCGGGCGTGATAGCATCAAAGATCACTCCCTTGTCCTGCACAGGACTTTTCACGACGATGAAATCATCCCAGAGGTAACAAATACTTTCGTCAGTTAACTCCTCCTCGTTCTCCTCTCGCTTTTCGGCCCACCCACTAAACTGACGGAGATCCCCTAATTTGTAAGCCTTACAGTAATGACGCATGGCATCTCCTCATAATAAAGCTAGTTGCTGGAGTTGGATTGCTCTTTCCGTGCGGCCTCTTCCATCTGCTTGCGTAAGCTGAGGGGGCGCATATCCGTCCACACCTCTTTAATGTAGGCCAGGCATTCGTCTTTCAGTCCGCTTTTGCCGGCATCTCTCCAGCCAAGAGGATTCTCGCGGTCGGCAGGCCAGATCGAGTATTGTTCCTCGTGATTAAGAACAACCTTATAGATGGTTTTATCTTCCTGTTCATCTCTAGACATTGTGTCTATCTACCTTTCTTTTTGTACTTAATAAAGAGCTACATTTGGTATCACGCCGGGTTTTCTACGCAAAAATATATATCTTCACCTCCCGCTTGTCAAGTATAGTTGTCCGCCCTTTTACCTGCAAACAATCGGCGTTTAGCGATCCCCTGCAACTACCTCTTCCAGCCGGATCGAGAGTAGACGCGAGACGCTATCGCGCATAGAAACGCCATAGATTACCTGAGCCGCCGTCATTGTCACACGATTGTGCGTAATCACAATGAATTGTGTGCGTTGCGCCAGCCGCTTCAGGATATCGCAGAAACGTGTGACGTTCGATTCGTCGAGCGCGGCATCAACCTCATCGAGCAGGCAAAATGGCGGTGGATTGATCTCTAGCAAGGAAAAGAGCAAGGCCGCCGATACAAGAGCACGCTCTCCGCCTGAGAGCAAGGAGAGATCCTGCACCTTCTTCCCTGGAGGCTGGACGATGACCTCTATCCCCGAAGGCATACTTGATGGCGCGAGCGAGTCATCATCGCCACTTTTGGCCGTAATCAGTTCCAGGCGTGCATTACCGCCATTAAAGAGGGTGGTGAAATGCTCACGAAAGCGTGCGTTTACCGCCTGGAACGTGACCTCGAACTGACGCGCCATCGTTGCGTCAAGCTGCCCGATGATGGTGCGGAGTTGGAGCGCCGCCTGTTCCATGTCGGTAATCTGGGTCGAGAGAAACTCGTAGCGGGTGCGGGTCTCCTCATATAACTGAGGGGCATTGATGTCGCATCCGCCCATCGCTTTCAGGCGGCTCCGCAGATTGTCAACTCGTCGCCGATAGCGTCGGAGCTGCCCCTCTTCTTCCTCGGAGAGTTCCGCAGCATCATCGGTCTGCTCCATCGGATGATCCCCGTTTGCTGCTTCAACCTCGGAAGAGGCCTCTAGTTGCGTAATCTGGCTCGACAGCTCTTTCGGATCTTCTATCCCCATCTCTTCGCGCAATTGCTCTAGCAGAGACTCAACAGCATCGCGGGCCTTCTGGCTCTCCAGCAGATAGCGGCGATAGAGCGTCTCTAGTTCGGTCAATATCTGATGTGCTTGCATCCGTTGCTGCTCTAAAGCGGTGATTTGCTGGTCAATCTCACCGAGTTGGGTTTCAATGAGGCGTACTTCTTCGGCCACACTCTGCACTTGCGCTCGCCCCTTTGCGAGTTCGGCCTGATGCCGGGTCAGCGTCTCCTGAAGCTGCTGTTTGCGCTGCTCGTTTTCTTTCAGGCGTGCCATCTGCTGCTCGACCTGGCCCTTCAAATCCTGGATCTGTAGGTGCTGCGACTCAAGTTGTTGGCGTTGGGATCTGGCCTCCTGCCTCTTGACCGCAAGGGCCGTACGCGCGCGTCCCAGCTCGTCTTGCTGGCGGCGATAGACCAGGGCCCGCTCCTCCATCTCATGTTGTAACTCTTCAACCAGGCCCGCTATCTCCCTTTGTGATTTTTCATGCGTAGAGACACGTTCCTGAGCCGCCTGCGCCTCTTGCTCCAGGCCTGCGACCTCCGAGGCCAGTTGCTGCTCAATCGAGGCCGCCATCCGTATCTCTGTTTGTAGCCGTTCCTGCTCTCGTTGTGACGTGCCAATCACTTTGTTAAGCTCGTTTATCCGTGCCGTGATCTTCTGCAGTTCTTTATCAAGGGCCGTTTGCTCAGCGCGTCGCCGTTCCTGTTCGCGCTGGGCCGCACTCAGCATGCCATTCAACTGGTCGATTAAGCTTCGGTGCTGCTCCAATTGTTGCGGTAGTTCGCGCAGTTCGCGTTCGTGCGCCAGCAACCCTTGCTGAGCGCCTTCTTTGCCCGTTCCGCCAGTGAGCCAACCATCCACATGCAGTACTTCACCGTCAAGGGTAACCAGCATCACAAAGGGGAGATCGTTGTCAGAGGAAAGGCTAAGCGACATTGCCCAGGCGAGCAGTTCCCGCGCGGCTTCCAGGTCACGTACGATGACAATGCCACGTAACATGCGACGAAATAGAGCTTTGTAACGCGGCTCACACTGAAGTTGCTGCCAGGCAAAACCAACTGTCCGGCCCTGCAAAGATGGTTTTTCTGCCAGGAAACGCCGTAGCACATCGTCTTCAACCTGCCTCTGGATCACGCTTATCTCAGCCGCTCGCTCGTCTTCACCTTCTCGCTCGCTCCATACCACCATTGCTTTGCCCGCTCGTGAGCTTTTGAGATATTCCAGGCACTGCCGGGCATCCTCAAGGGTCTGGACGACAACCGCTTGCATATAGGAGCCGAGCGCGGCTTCCAGGGCGATCTCCATGCCTGTCGGAACCACCCCTAACTGCGGAACCGGGCCTATCAGACCGTTGAGCTTACCAGCCGGAGCACGCAAAAGGGTGCGTACGCCATCGCTATACCCACTCAGACTTTGACGCCAGTTCTTCAGCATATTGAGACGGTCGGCAACGGTGCGTCGCTGTCGCTCAGATTCGGCTATGGTGGATTTGAGGCGCTCCATTTCTTGTTGGGCATCCGCGATTGTACGCGCTATTGCCTGCTTGTTTTGGACGACCTGCTGTTCCTCGTTGCGTGCAATGGTAAGCTGTGCTCCCTCTTCGACCAGGCGCGTTTCCAGGGTGCGCAAAGACTGCTGCGATTGAGCGATGGTATCGCGCCTTGCTGCCAGCGTCCGGTTACGCTCGCCCAGTTGCTTTTGCAATCGTCCCAGTTCGGTCTGACTGGAACCCAGGCGAGCCTGTATCTGGACAAGATCGTTCTGAGCCGTGCGAAAGCGGCGCTCGTCCATCTCGTAGTCTTTCTGAGCCTTGTTGACGCGCGTTTCCAGATCGGCCAGGGCAACAGAAGCGGTATCCACTGCTTCATCGGCGAGATCGCACTGCTCTTCCAAATCTATTGCCTGCTTCTGTAATGCGATTAAACGTTCACGCAGACGCCGCTCCTCTTGCTGGATATCAACCCGTTGCCGCTCCAGACCAACGATTCTTTCCTCGTTGACCGCCAGATCGCGTTCTAGCTTCTGTACAACGTCATTGGCTTCTGCATGGACGTTGCGGGCCTCATTGATGCGTGCCTGTGTTTGCTGGCGCTTTGTTCGCAGCACGTTGCCCTGTGCTTCGATCTCCTGTAAGCTACGTTCTACCTGACGCACTTTTTGCTCTTGCTCCCGTTCGGCAAATTCGGCTCGCTCGCTATTCGTGCGCAGACGCCGCCATTGCAACGCATACCAGGCAGTGAGCACCTCTTGCAACTCACTAGTGAGTTGTCCATACGCAACGGCGCGTCGGGCCTGTTCTGCTAGCGGAGCCAGGCGCGGCTCGATCTCACCGACGATATCGCGCAAACGTTCCAGGTTCTGCTCGGTCTGGCGTAAGCGGGTTTCGGCATCGGCTCGCTGCACCTGGTAGGGACGAATACCTGCGGCATCCTCAAAAAGCCCTCGTCGCTCTTCAGGGCGTAGACTCAAGGCGGCGTCTATCAACCCTTGTCCCACAACGGTATAGGAATCGTGCCCAATGCGTGCCTGGGCCAGCAGTAGCAGTACGTCTTTGAGCCGTACCTTCTGCTTATTGATCAGATATTCATTCTCGCCTGAACGGTAGCTACGACGCGCCACCGTAATCTCGCTATATTCAGAGGGAACCCAGCCCGTGCTATTATCGAGCGTCAGCGAAACCTCTGCCATACCTAGCGGGGAACGTCCATGACCACCGACGAAGATAATGTCATCACTTTTCTTTCCCCGCAGCTGGCGCATGCTCTGTTCGCCCAGCACCCAGCGCATCGCGTCGGCCACATTCGATTTGCCAGCGCCATTGGGGCCGACAACAGCCGTAATACCCGGACTAAACTCGAGTAGTGTACGTGAAGCAAAACTTTTAAAGCCCAGCATTTCCAACCGTTTAAGATACACTGTGTTGTTCGCTCTCCCATTCCTGGTCCGACAAGCAGGCAATATACTCTTGTGCTTCTTCCAATATTCCTGTAATATGTATGGCAGACTTTTTAAAGTCGATAATACCATAGAGGGGTATCTACGTCGAGTAGGTTTGTCAGGACAATAAAAAAATCGCTTATTCACCATTAGGGAAAGGATCATTATGCGTCGGCCACCTGCATTTCGCACCTTGATTATCCTGGGAGGACTGGGTATTATTGCCGGCCTCATCTTTGGATTTAGCTCACATCAGGTCACGTACCAAAAGGTTGGGCAGAGCACTATCGCCCATTTTTTAGCGTCAGCAAGTGACAATACTGGCTACTTCCAGATGGAAGGAAGCTCCACGCTCTACGTTATCAACCAGACCGACTTTACTCCTGTTATTAATGG
>DASTZT010000693.1:0-2739 GCA_035764225.1 Ktedonobacteraceae bacterium | reverse complement strand
GGAACATCGTTGGGAAGGAGCCTGGGGCGAGGCGCGGGCGTTTCAGTTGGAGCACGATCCCGGATCTTAGATACTCGAACATTCGTAGAGGCTCGATTATGCTCTTTGACGATTAAATATGGGAAATGGCATGCCCACACGTTCCTGTTTCCCTACGGGATGTGCCAAAGAAGATGTCCTCAAACAGGGCAAGCGCAAGGCCCCCGCATCCCCGTCAGCCCATCCCCTTGCCCCTACCACCTGCGGTGGAACCCTGCGCAAACCGTTCGGATGGGTCACGGGTAGGGGCAAGGGGAGGTGAATGGGCCTGGGAGGGGGCCTTGCGCTTGCCCTGCTTCCTTCCATTTCCCCTCTTTAATTTGTCAAAGAGCATGAGCACATCCAATTTATTGCCTGTTTTTCCCAAAATCTTTGCATTCCCCCGAAGAATACGGTTCTCGCAGGACAGGCAATAAATTGGACGCGATAAAATCGAGTCGCTACGATTGCAATAGCGCCTCGAACTGGGCGCGGTCAAGCTGCTCACATTCCATGAGAGTGTCAGCCAGCAGTAGCAGTTGATCGTTGTGCTCGGTGAGCAGGGCACGCGCCATTGCTTGTCCTTCCCTCAGAATGCGCCTCACCTCAGCATCGATCAAAGCGTTCATCATCACACCACTGGTATTGCGTGGAGCTGAGATGGCCATTGAGAGCGTCTGATGCGGGGTGAATTGCCCATTCATGACCAGCTGCCCGTTAGTATCCACCGCCAGAGAGCGAGCTTGAGCAGAAAATGCGGCAGGATCAAAACGCTTCATATTGAGCGAAGCATCACCCTCTGCCTGGTAATCCGCAAATACCACCCCTATCTCCTCGCTCATGCCCCAACGCGTCACCATGCGCCGGGCCAGATCCGTGACTACTTGCAGATCGTTCTCGGCTCCAGTCGTGATATAATCGGGTCCAAAGGTCAGTTCCTCGGCAACGCGACCACCCAGACCAACGGCAATACGCGCCATCAAGGTTTGACGACTGTAGTTATAGCGGTCTTCCTCAGCCGTGAATTGCGTGACGCCCAGACTCTGACCACGCGGGAGAATCGTCACCCGATTCACGGTATCGGCTTCAGACAAATGATGGGCCACCAGCGCGTGACCACCCTCATGGATGGCGATGATACGGCGCTCTTTCTCGTTCATCACGATTGGTCGGAGCGCACCAAGTTGCACGCGAGCCAGCGCATCCTCAAAACAGGCGTGGGTGATACGCTCCAGATCCTGGCGAGCAGCAGAGAGGGCCGCCTCATTCACCAGATTGGCAAGATCTGCTCCGCTCATCCCGGTAGTAATGCGTGCCAATCGGGCCAGGCTCACCTCTTCATGGAGGGGAGTAGAACGAGTATGCACCTGCAAAATCGCCTCACGTCCGACACGATCAGGCAGAGAAACCGTGATACGACGATCAAAACGCCCTGGACGCAATAAAGCCTTATCGAGGATATCGGCCCGGTTTGTGGCTGCCAGCACAACTACGGCTTTACGAGGATCAAAACCGTCCAGTTCAACCAATAGCTGGTTAAGCGTCTGATCGCGTTCATCGTTTCCTCCCACGCGCATCGAACGTTTGCGCCCAACGGCATCAATCTCGTCGATAAACACAACGCTGGGAGCGACACTACGAGCCTGATTGAAGAGATCACGCACACGGCTGGCACCCACGCCCACGAACATTTCCACAAATTCGGAGGCACTCATGCTGAAGAAGGGCACCCCGGCTTCGCCCGCAACGGCCCGCGCCAGCAGCGTTTTCCCCGTCCCCGGAGGACCAACCAGCAGAGCGCCACGAGGAATACGCGCCCCTAAACGGCTAAAGCGTTCTGGCGTACGCAGAAATTGCACGATCTCTTCCAGCTCGGTACGTACTTCATCGATGCCAGCTACATCAGCGAATGTGACGGACGATCTGATAACAGACTTGCCAGGGCTTCCTGTTTTGGGCGTCAGGGCGGTCGTCTTCCTATCCGCTGGTAATGGACTAGCCTCTTTCTCTTTTACCGGTTCAAAACGACGTGCCCGGCTCTTGCCCAGTTGATTCATCTGGTCATTCATCGAACGACCCATGCGCGTATTGTTGCGGGTCGCAAGAAAAATCAACAGCGCCACCACGAGCAGGATAATAGGAGCAAAGCGCCAGAGGAGCGTGATCCATAGAGTCGATTGCGCGGGCGGTTGCGTGCTTACTACAACATGACTGCTCAGCAGTAAGGGCACTAGTGATGCATCCTGTCCTCCCGGCACAAGCGTATAGATAACGCGGTCTGGATTTAAAGAGGTAGACCCGGCCAGATTCGCGATGCCTGGATTGGCTGCGTTAATATAGCGCTGCCAGGCAGTATAGTCGGCTGAGGTCATTTTGCTAGCAGCCTGCGTACCCTGGTTCGCCGCCACTTTAGGAGCAGATGCACCGTTCTGGGCCATAGGATTCGCTAACAGGCCATTGATCTCTTCTCCTCGTATAGTTACTGCCTCCACATTCCCCGCCTTTACCTGACTGATAAAGGTGCTGTAATCAATGACCGTTACGCCATTAGGAGAAGAATTTATCACGGGGGGTTGTAACTGGCTAGCGACACTAAAGAGTAGCACTATTATCAAAAGAAGCATAAAGCTTGTCAAAAACGCGCTTTTATGGGTTTGAAGTACCTTCCAAAATTGCCGTCCATAGTTCTTTGGCTGCTTCGGTCGTCGCCCATATCCCTCC
>DASTZT010000692.1:0-5808 GCA_035764225.1 Ktedonobacteraceae bacterium | reverse complement strand
TGGCAGCCAGCTTACGCTCGATCCCCTGGCAGACGTAAACGAGACGACGGCTATTGTGTATCAGGCCACGCGCAACGGCGTGATCATTCTTGGTGGCGGGAGTCCCAAAAACTTCTACCTCCAGACGCAACCGCAGCTCTGGGAAGTGCTCGGCATCAACAAAGGAGGCCATGACTACTTTATCCAGATCACCGCCGATGCGCCACACTGGGGAGGGCTTTCTGGGGCAACACCATCTGAGGCAGTTTCGTGGGGAAAAATCAAACCAGACCAGTTGCGAGATACAGTAGTAATCTATGGAGATTCTACTATTGCTCTACCTCTCATTGCCACCTACGCGATCAGCAAGGCGCAACCACGCACAAGGCGCGAACTCTTTGCCAGACGGGAAGAGATGCTTTATCAACTTAAAGCAGCGTTTGAAGCTAATAAAGAACTACGGCCATAGCGTGTTTTCTATCTAATAGCAACCAGGCTTCTTGATTAGATGCATCAATCGCTGGCATTTAGATAGAAAACCTTTTGCTATTAGATACAATTTTCTCCTAACCCTTTGCATTAGCTTGACAATCTAATGTATACTATCATGCGGTGCCAGAAAAATGGCACGCCATTCCTTGCAGTTCGCCTGAGCGAAGCCATAAGAGTGGTGTTGGCGAGCTGAGTAGCAAAACGAAAGCGCCATTTTTCTTAAAAGGTTGTCTCGCAACCGGAGTATAGTATAGTAGGAGGAATATGCGATGCTTGTCCATCTGATGCTGGAGCTGTACAATTGTAATCGAGAGCTTTTGAGCAATGAGCCGCTATTGCGACAAGTACTGGACGAGTTTCCAGGTCGTGTTGGTATGGAAAGGGTTAGCCCCGTTCATCTTTATGATATAGAAACGTCTAATCCGCTTGATGCAGGGATGTCGGGCTTTGTCGTCATCGCCCAGAGTCACATTAGCCTGCATGCATGGCCCGAATATAACGAGGTCGATATCGACATTTGCTCATGCAAAGAGTTTAGCCAGGAGGATGCCATTGCTTTCGTCAAAGAGGCTTTCCAGACTGACGATATCGAAACTCATTTTGTAATACGCGCTACTCGTTCTCTGCGTCCCGAAGAGCCTGATCCGGTTCGCTATGAAGCCGCGATGGCAGCTCGCCTGGCCAGAACGGGAGCCCGGTAAAAAGAAGGATCATAATGCTATGAGTGATTTGCCTGTGACCCAATTTGGTGCGCCTGATGCGCCGTACTGCGATCCCACAACGGCCAGCGTCACCATTATTCCTGCTCCGCTTGAGTATAGCGTGTGCTATATGAAAGGAACAGCACATGGGCCACAGGCAATCCTCAACGCATCCAGCCAGATGGAACTTTACGATGAGGAGCTTGATTGCTGCCCCATTGAAGTCGGAATATACACCCGCCCTCCATTAGAGTATCAAGGCCTCGATCACGCCACAGCCCTCAAAATCACAGGCGAGGCCGTACGCGAAGTCTTGCAACGAGGACAACTTCCTTTTACGCTTGGCGGCGAACATTCCTTATCTGCCCCCGTTATTGCTGCTGTGCATGAACGCTATCCCGATCTTACCGTTGTGCATATTGATGCTCATGGGGACTTGCGTGACGAGTACGAAGGCACCCCGCACTCTCACGCCGCCATTGAACGACGCGTCGTCGATATGGGCATTCCCCTACTCGAAATCGGCATTCGCAGCTTCAGTCCTGAAGAAGCTGCCTTTATGAAGACAGAGCCAGACGTTGCGATTGTCTGGGCCTATCAGATGGCCAAAGGCGTTGCCACCATCCCCTGGGAGCGGCTTGGCCCCCACACCTACGTGACCGTTGATCTTGACGCGCTCGACCCCAGCGAAATGCCAGCCGTCGGCACCCCCGAACCGGGAGGGCTATTCTGGTACCAGTTGCTCGACCTCTTCCGTGAAATTTGCCGCCGCACCACCGTTGTCGGCATGGACCTGGTCGAACTCTGCCCCATGTCCGGCCAGACCCGCGCCGACTTCCTGGCTGCCAAACTGGTCTATAAGATGATCGCGTACCGAATGTTTCCGCAGCAGTAATAATAGAACCAGCAATCTGGCAGCGAGTTAGATGCTATCTCTTTAGTAGATCAGTTGCAATCTTTGACTAAAAAACAGCCCTGGATGCCGTTGCTATTCGCAATTTTGATAAAACCTGAATCGACATACAGCACAACAACCGCTTTTTTGATGGGATCGCCATCGGAACCAAAGGCAATTTGCCCGCTCACACCTTGAACCGCCTGAGCGCCAGTGATTCTGGATAGACCTCTCTCTAGCGCATCCGGTGTTAATATCGTATTTCCTGTATTCAACGCATTATTACAGCCCTGCACCAGGGCCAGCATCGCGTCATACGCCAGGATATTATCGCTGGTCGGACGATCATAGCCATAAGGATTTTGTGTATGTTGGCCCAAAGGATCAAAGTTATGGCTGTACATGCTAAAGAATGGCGGAGGCGTCAGATTTTTCGCTAGCCATTCATCAGGATAGGCAAACGCGGTAAAATGCAGATGAACAAAACCGGCTCGCGCACTACTGGAATAGCCACCCAATTCATACAGGGCATCTCCCCCCATCACCTGCATCTCAGGTTGGGCTGCGAGCAAAACTCCCAGATCTGAAGAATAGCCAGAGAAGTAGACCAGCTCAGGGTTAAACTGCAATGCTTTTTGCAATAGTCCTGGTAGCGCCTGTGTCTTGCCAACCTGGTAGTTCTCTGTCACCACGATCTGATTGCCATCGGCTTCAAACTGCGTGCGAAAAGCACTCGCCAGACTGTTACTATACGCGTCTGTGGGATCGACGAACAGTGCCACCTTTTTCACATGCAACTGTTGCTCGACGTATTGAGCGCCCGCGACGGCCTGGCTTTTGTCAGAGGGAGCAACGCGGAAGAAGAAGCGTGAGATACCAGTTAATTTGTTGCTGGAAGCGGTTGGCGAGACCATAGGAATGCCTGCATTGGAGAGAATGCCAACCGCTTTCAATGTGTATGAACTGAAGGGCCAGCCCATGATCCCAAGAATGGTGCGATCCTGCTTTGCAGCCTGGACAATTTGTTGCGCGACATCCGTTGCATAGTCTGACTGGCTCCCTGCATTAGCAATCAAGAGGCGAAGTTGCTTCCCTCCATTTAGCTTTGAATTATCATTCGCTTCTTTTTGGGCCACATAGGCTCCCTGAAGGACATCGCGCCCCGTGCTAATGGCGCTGGCATTGTTGCCTGTAAGCGTTGTCCCAATAACAAGCGTGATATATGGTTTGCCAGAGGCAAGAACCAGTTGATCCTCTTGATAAATCAGGGCTTCAGCATCGTTCGTATCTTTTGCAATACCCTCGCTCCACAGAGCAACAGCCCCATTCCTATCCCCTTGCTTTAGCCTTGTAGCGGCCTGAACTTTGAAATTAACATCGTTGCGTGGGGAAGCGATATCAAAAGCATACGTCCCATCGCTGATGCCAATCAGCTCATTGTTAGCTTTGTTCTCCACACCGATGCCTTGAGAGACCAGACCAGGATCGATATTGAGAGCTTTTAAAATAGATGGATACGTGAAAACGCCTGCTGCTACTAGTGCCACTATACATAAAAATATCAGAGTGAGAACCAGGCAGCTTCTCCTTTGATTTTGGATAGGTGCTCGTAATGCCACGTTGCCAACCTCCTAAGTAAAACTCTCGATGTGTAGCACATCTAGCAAAACACTATTTTTATTAAAATAAGTACTTATTTAAGGGTATTAGGCTTCCAGCCCTTCAGCGTTCCTCTCATCTGACTGTCTACATAAAAGAAGGCGGCATTTGCACGCTTTATTTCGTGGCATGTGAGCACAGGGGCCGGGCGTTTGACCTCATATAGCTCGCTTAATTTCTCTGCGGCAGCTACAATCGCCGCCTCCCGTTGCCCATCAGGGCTTTCAATGGCATCTTCACACGCCAGGAAGAAGTCAAAAGCGGCGTCTATCTGCCTCCACCATTGGGGAGAGATATTAGTTTGATAGCGTTCCACCACGTTGACTTGATCTGTTACAACACGCACAATTCTTCCAATACGCTGGCTCCTAATCGCTGACCTGATGAGGGTGAAGGCAATGAAGCGTTCCCAGCGTTGTTTGAACCATTTCAGACGATTACGCTTAGGAGCTACACCAGGACGTTGAGCATGCTCTTCATAGGTATTAAGCATCCCAATTTTTTCATTGATCCTGCTCCACCACTCCTCTGGCACTCTGACATCATCGCTAACCAGGGTGGTCATCTCCTCATCTGCCACGCCCGCGATCCTCCTGAAATTATTGCTACGCAGTGCCAGACGCATTTTGTATAGAGCAACGGTACGCTCCCACCATAATTCCATCCGTTCAGTAGGAGAAGGTTTAGTGGTTGATATAGTGGTTTGCGAGATATAGCTTCTCCATTGAGCGAAGATAGCCGAGGGCCATTGCTTCGCCTGAGCGTTGAGCCAGGTAAGCGTTTTCTGATCAATCCCCTGGAGTAATGTAGCCAGGAAGCTCTGCACAAAGTAGTCTTGCTCTCGTTCGTCAGCGAAAGCCTGCTGAAATTGGAATGCAAAGAGAACACAGGCTCCAAGAAGAGAGTTTTTGTAAAGTTTTTGCTCAATGCCAGCGCGTACACGCTCTACTATCTCGCCTATGAGATACATCAGGTCCGAAGGTGCTAAAGCCTCGCGCATCACTGCTATGGTATGGCTCAATTCCTGCTGGCGCTGCAGGCAAATGATCGCCAACATTTCCATGAGACCGCCATATGTTTCGCGTGCAAGAGCGGGCGTGCTGAGTATCCTGCCAACGCTTGCAGCAAATTCCCCCGCCTGTAGCTCAAACAGTGCAGGATTTCGTACCAGCGTTGCTGTAGCAGACCAATCATAGATATGCTGCGTAAAAGCGGGGAAACGACGAGCATCGTAAAGAAACCTTAAAAATTGCTCAACACGCGATGGTTCATTTGGAGATGCCGGGTTCTTGAAAATATCGAGTCCAGCAATCCATAAATATGCGAAGAACTCCTGTACATAATCGCGCAAAATTTGCGACTGCCAATACCGCGAAAGATAATATTCACCATAGTGCTCAAGAACGGCTATTTTCTCCTGCGATGTCAGACGCGCAACTTCAAGCACGTATTCTAACGTCTTTGGATCAAGCTTCTGATCGAGCCAGAGAAAGACATAATCGAGACGCCGCGCTGCTCCGTCTCGTGCGTAAGCGTCAAAATAGCTCAAGAGCCAGGGAGCAGTTGGATAGCGCGGAATATATGTTTGCCCGTAAAGTTGAAAGAATTCCACGCATTCCTGCGTCGTGAAATTTGCCAACTTGAGAACTGAGACGAGATTACTTCCTTCGCGTGAGGGTGAGTCAAACCAGATAACGAGCTGAGGAGACCTTAACCAGCTATTGAGCACGCGTTTCTTTTGCTGTTGAACAGCACTATCACTATTTTTCGCTAAGAGGCTAAACATGCCCTGTACAATTTTTGATAAGGTATCGTCTAAAGGGAGGTAAAGCGGTCCATAGCGTTCAAGGAAGTATGCCTCTTCATCGGCTGCGACAAGATGGGCATGGGCAAGCAACTGTACCACATCGTCAGGCCGTTGCGCCATTGCAGAGTCGAGCATCATACAGAAGAGGCTCATTTTTTGGGGATAGTGGGCCTCTACCATCCTTTCAAACAACTTCCGTGCTGTTGACCACCACTGAGGAACCTGCACTAGATGTTGGAAGAGATCAGTTATCAGAGCATGGGAGTGCGTTGCAA
>DASTZT010000691.1:0-3943 GCA_035764225.1 Ktedonobacteraceae bacterium | reverse complement strand
TGCAATATGCCGACTATACGCTCTGGCAGCGCGAATGGTTGCAGACGGAGACGCTCGAACGTCAGATGACCTACTGGCGCGAACAGCTCGCCGGGGCTAATACTGTACTGAATTTGCCCACCGACCGGCCTCGCCCACCCATTCAGACCTTCCGAGGAGCCGTTGAACATTTCACCATCGATGCCTCGCTCTCTGCGGCGCTCAAAGAACTGAGTCGGAAAGAAGGGGTGACCCTTTTCATGACCCTGCTGGCAGCCTTCAATGTGCTGCTCGCGCGCTATAGTGGGCAGTACGACATCCTGATCGGCTCCCCAGTAGCGAATCGTCGCCAACTGGAGCTGGAAGAGCTGATTGGCTTTTTCGTCAACACCTTAGTCTTACGCACCGATCTGACGGGCAATCCCGCATTCCTCACCTTGCTGCAACGGGTACGAGAGACCACCCTGGCAGCCTATGCGCACCAGGATCTGCCCTTTGAACGCTTAGTTGAGACTGTGCAGCCGGAACGGAGCTTGAGTTATAACCCCTTGTTCCAGGTTGCCTTTGCTCTATGGATAGCTTCCTCAGCTCCTGTGCCGATAACGGGGATAGCTGTTGAACCATTTACCATCGAGGCAGGAACGGCGAAGCAAGATTTAATGGTGGATATGCTGGAAACTCCAACCGGCTTGCAGGTCCGTTGGGAATACAGTGTAGACCTGTTTGATGCCACCACGATCAGACGCATGGCCGCACATTTACAGATGCTGCTACAGGCCATCGTGGCCGATCCTGAGCAGTCGATTATGCAGTACCCACTGCTGCCGCAAGCTGAGCAACAGGTGGTGTTGCATGACTGGAATGCTACCGGCACGCCCTATCTTGAGGGGCGCTGTATCCATGAGCTGTTTGAAGAGCAGGCGCGTTTACGCCCTGATGCCATCGCGCTGGTCTTTGAAGAGCAAGCCCTGAGCTATCAGGCGCTCGATCAATTCGCTAATCGGCTCGCCTGGCGATTGCGCAGCCTGGGAGTCGGGCCAGAGGTGCTGGTTGGCCTCTCGATGGAGCGGTCGCTGGAACTGATCGTGAGCTTGCTGGCGATCCTCAAGGCTGGCGGGGCCTATGTCCCGCTGGACCCAGGCTATCCACGCGAGCGCCTGGCCTTTATGCTCACGGATGCCCGCATTGCCATCTTACTGACCCAGGACAGGCTCCGCGAGCGGCTCCCTGCGGAAGGACTTTCGCTCTACAGTGTGGAGGATCTGATCGAGAAGGATCTGACAGGAGCTTGCGTCGCTCCGGCTGCGGGAGAGATGGGTGTTGCTAATCTGGCCTATGTCATCTACACGTCCGGCTCGACTGGCAAGCCTAAGGGTGTGATGGTTTCGCATCGCGGCCTCGCCAGCCTCTCGGTCGCGCAGCAAAAGGCGTTTGGCACGAGACCAGAAAACCGTATTCTGCAATTTGCGTCCTTAAGCTTTGATGCCTCAATCTGGGAAATTGTGATGGCGCTTTCCATCGGTGCAACCCTCTGTCTGGCGACTCAGGATACGCTGTTGCCGGGGCCATCGCTCTTGAAGCTGTTACAGGAGCAGCAGATTACCACCGCAACCCTGTCGCCTTCAGTGCTGGCAGTGCTGCCACAGGAAGATCTGCCGTTGTTGCAAACGCTAATTACGGCTGGTGAAGCCTGCTCCGCCGAACTGGTCACGAACTGGAGTCCTGGACGCAGCTTTTTCAATGCGTATGGACCGACGGAAACAACGGTGTGTGCCAGCGTCGCGCTCTGTCAGAACGATAAGAAGCGCCCGACGATTGGTAAGCCGATTGCTAACATGCAGATGTATGTGCTGGATGCGCAATGGCAGCCGTGTCCCGTTGGAGTGCCGGGCGAGCTTTATCTAGGAGGGATAGGGCTGGCACGCGGGTACCTCTATCGTCCAGAACTGAGCGCCCAACGCTTCATCCCCCATCCCTTCGGCACGGAGCCGGGAGCGCGTCTCTATCGCACTGGCGATAGGGCGGCGTTGCGACCCGATGGCAATGTTGAATTCCTGGGACGCCTTGACCATCAAGTCAAGATTCGCGGTTTCCGTATCGAGCTTGGGGAGATTGAGGAGGCGCTCAACAAACAGCCAGCGGTGCATGAGAGCGTGGTGATTGTGCGCGAGGATGTTCCGGGCGAAAAGCGTCTCGTTGCTTACCTTATCCCCGAAGCCGACAATGTGCCCGTTATCAGCGATGTACGCCAGGCGCTGAAAGATCGGCTCCCTGAATATATGATCCCCGCGGCTTTTGTGATATTAGAAACGTTGCCGATCACCTCCAATGCCAAAGTTGATGTCCGGGCATTGCCCGCGCCTGAGACGTTGCAAGGGAAAGCGGATAGCGCGTATGTCGCGCCGGAAGGCCAGATTGAACGCGATATTGCTGCTGTCTGGTGCGAATTGCTGCATCTTGAGAAAGTCGGCGTTCATGATAACTTCTTTGACCTGGGTGGTCATTCACTCCTGCTAGCCCGTTTGCAGGATCGTCTGCAAGCTGTGCTGCATAAAAATATATCGCTACTCGATTTATTCCAACACACGACCATCTCCGCGCTCTCCACGCTTCTCAGTCAGAAGCAAGAGGAAGCTGCTCCCTTGCAGCAGAGCTATGGTCGAGCCTCCGCACGCAGTCAGGCTGCCGAACAACAATGGCAGTCAAGACAAAGACGGAGGAGCTTCCTTGCAGCCGACCTGAGCGAAGCTAGACGCGAGAGCGGCGTTGGTCGGCTGGATAACAAGGCAGTGAAAAAATTAGACTTGTTCGAGGACTAAGATGGATCAAATAGCTTTTTCTAATGAAATAGCGATTATTGGCATGAGTGGTCGTTTTCCAGGGGCCAGCTCGATCCATGAGTTCTGGCGTAACCTGCAAAACGGCATAGAATCGATCTCGTTTTTTACGGATCAGGAGCTTGCTGCTTCAGGAATAAACCCGGCTGTTTACCAACAGCAGCATTACGTGAAGGCTGGCGCGGTTCTTGATGGCGTAGAGATGTTTGACGCAGCATTTTTCGGCATTTCGCCGCGAGATGCTGCGCTGATGGACCCTCAGCAGCGCCTCTTTCTCGAATGTGCCTGGGAAGCGTTAGAGCAGGCAGGCTATGACCCGGAAAGATATGACGAGCGAATCGGCGTCTATGCTGGAGCCAGCATGGATACCTACTTATTGTCAAACGTCGCGAGCAATCGCGAGTTAATGGAAAGGGAGGGTTTGTTTCAAATCGGGCTGGGCAATGAGCGTGATTACCTGGCCACACGCGTTAGCTATAAGCTCAATTTGCGCGGCCCCAGTATTAGTGTCAGTTCGGCTTGCTCTACCTCGCTGGTGGCTGTGCATATGGCAGTGCAGAGCTTGCTGAATAGTGAATGTGATATGGCCCTGGCTGGCGGCGTTTCAGCCAGGGTGCCGCATAAGGTCGGCTACCTTTATCAGGAAGGCGGGATTGTTTCGCCGGATGGGCATTGCCGCGCCTTCGATGAGCAAGCGCAGGGAACGTTGCGTGGCAACGGCGTTGGGGTTGTGCTGCTCAAACGTCTGGCCGACGCCCTGCAAGATGGCGATACGATTTATGCCGTCATCAAAGGCTCCGCCATCAATAACGATGGCTCTGCTAAGGTGGGATATACTGCGCCCAGCGCCCAGGGTCAGGCGCAGGTGATTGCGGAAGCTCAGGCGGTTGCTGGCGTCGAGCCGGAGATGGTGACGTATGTCGAGGCGCATGGCACCGGCACCGCGCTGGGCGATCCGATAGAAATAGCGGCGTTGACGCGAGCTTTTCGCGCGGGAACGAAAAAGAAAAACTTTTGTGCCGTTGGCTCCGTCAAGACCAATGTTGGCCATCTTGATGCAGCAGCCGGGGTAACGGGATTGATTAAGACTGTGCTATCGCTAGTACATCAGCAGATGCCTCCGAGCC
>DASTZT010000690.1:0-5053 GCA_035764225.1 Ktedonobacteraceae bacterium | reverse complement strand
CGCATCCCTCAGTGCAGATCATTGCTGCTCCTGGTGAATCGCCAGGGCATCAGATTGTGCGGGTGCATGTGGATGGTCAGACGCTCTACTGCGTGGGTGACTTGTATAACCATGCCGTTGAGGTGGAACGCCCTGACTGGATGGCTTCCTGGGCCGACAAGCAGGCAAATTTTGCCAGCCGCCGGGCGCTTGAGAAGCACGCGCCTGAGGAAGACGCAGTATTGGTAGCAGCGCATATGCCCGTTGGTCGAATGCAGCGAACCGCATCAGGCGTGGAATGGGTGACGATATAGCAGTCAGTTTCTTTTAGTGCGATATGAGATGATGCACCTTGACGAATAAATAAGGGAAATGGAGGCAGGGCAAGCGCGAGGCCCCCACCCCATTTTCCCCCATCCCCTTGCCCCTACCGTCTCCATCGCCCGGTGAGCATGCCATTCGGGTGGGTTTTGGCGATGGCGGGAGAACGCTGGTAGGGGCAAGGGGAGGCGGCGTGGTTGGGATGGGGCCTTGCGCTTGCCCTGGTGGGACTCAGACTGTTATCTGCCATCACCCGCTTGCCATACATGGACCGTCTTATCCAGACTCCCAGAAGCGATGCGCGTGCTATCGGGCGACCAGGCCACGCCAGTGACATAATGCGAATGTCCCCGGTAGATGAACAATTGTGTGCCCGTGGTGGGTTCCCAGATATGCACCGTCTTGTCTTCGCTGGCCGAAGCA
The DNA here is from genome assembly GCA_035764225.1 of Ktedonobacteraceae bacterium. Classification (GTDB taxonomy): domain Bacteria; phylum Chloroflexota; class Ktedonobacteria; order Ktedonobacterales; family Ktedonobacteraceae; genus DASRHT01. The sequence continues at coordinate 4,330 of DASTZT010000690.1, read as the reverse complement.
ATATATCTGCCATCAGGAGACCAGGCAAAATCTCGGATAGTTCGTTCATGGGCGACGTAAGCGCCAAGCGTTATTCCCGTTATCGCATCCCACACGCGTATGGTCTGCGCTTCGGCAGATGCAAGATATTTGCCATCGGGCGACCAGTTCACAGTAGAGATCCAGCCGACGTGCTCATCGTATGTGAGAATACGTCTCCCTGTACCTGCGTAAAAAATTTGTACCGTTTTGCTCCATGCCCCCGCAATGCGTGTGTTATCGGGAGACCAGGCAATTCCGCCAGGAGAGGAAGACTTGATGAATGCGTCGCGCAAATTGATTTTTGACAACCGTCGGCCATCATTCGTATTCCAGATATGCATAGCGTCTTCAAGAAGACTTAAACTCATGTTAGTAGAGGCGATACGTTGTCCGTCAGGGGCCCATACTGCATGAAAGATGCTTGGCAGTACACGGGAATGGCCCTCATACGTGACTATTTTTTGCCCGTTAGTGGGGTCCCATACCTGGATAGAGGCGCTATTTCCCGCTGAGGCGACGCGCTTGCTATCAGGGGACCATCTTGCGGTGTAGACAGCGGGAATGGGAAGAGCAAAATCATACTTGCGAGAATGGCCCCGGTAGATACGGAGATGTTGGCCGGTAGCTGCATCCCATACCTGCACTGTTCCGTCAAGGCCACCTGATGCGATGAGTGTGCCATCGGGAGACCAGTCCACCGTAATAACTCCATCCGTATGAAGATTGTACTGATAGCATAATACCCCCAGATGGCTGCTGGTGCTGTTTGTAGAAGAATCTGCTTGCTCCAATGACTGATGTTGAGGAGAAATATGCAACAGCTCTTCGACTGTGGAACGAATTCCCTGAGCAATTTCAAGCAAAGCCTCATCGTGGTATTGCCAGAGGGAAACAGGCTTGCCGTTGCGTGGAAGATATTGTAAACGAGCTATTGGCGTATAGAGCCAATCGGACGGGCGTAATAGAATAGGGATGACACGGGCATCACCAGCGACATCTCTCTCCAGGGCTTGCTGCATCTCAGTCCAGTGATGCTCGGAGGCAAAAAAGTCAGGGCTAATGAGCAAGAGGATGATGGCTGCCTTTGCAAAATGTTCATTGCAGATCTGTTCTTGATGAGCTCCTGGAGCAATTTTATGTCTGTGCCACTCTATTATCACCCCTTCTCGACGCAGAATGCTAAGATGACGTGCTAAAAGCTGGCGAAATTCCTCATCTTCGTCTGCATAAGAATAGAAGATTGTCAAGGGAACGCGTTGCATATCCTGTGATTCCGTTAAAGACTAAAATACTTACCATGTTTAGTATGCGCTATTATAATGCTTCTGAGTGGAGTAAACAAGGTGAGAGTGTTATGAGCATGACCTCTTCCTGCGCCAAATCCGTCGTAGGGAGAGGCATTCGTCTGCCCTTTTTTCTTCCTTACACTCGCTAGTAGATAGATTTGAATTTATGACCGGAAAAAGAAAAATCAGCACCATACGGAAACAGATCAACAAGTGCATGTTGCTTCCGTATTGTGCTGACTACAATGAGAACTATTCTTCTAACGATTTGCTCACGCGTCGCGAGTCTCGTGGGTCGAGCAGATCGCGTACCGCGTCACCTAGCAGGTTCATGCTCACGAGAATAATGATGATCGTCAAGGCGGGGCCAAGCATCATCCAGGGATCGCTGCGCAGATACGTCTGAGCATCGGTAATCATTGAACCCCACTCAGGAGTGGGGGGCTGCGTGCCTAAGCCGATGAAGCTCAGGGCTGATTCATCAAGGATCGCAAATGAGATAGAAATGGTCGCCTGCACTAGCAAGGGGCTAAAAATGTTGGGCAGGATATGACGGAAAAGAATTTTCCAGGTGGGCGTTCCACTCACCAGAGAGGCCGTCACAAAATCCTGAGCCGATATCTGCAACGCCTGACCGCGAGCGATACGGGCGTAGAGGGGAATGCGCACGAAGGCGAGCGCGAGCGCCAGGTTAATGATGCTGGGGCCTAAGGCGGTCACGATAGCCAGGGAGAGCACCAGACCAGGGAAAGACAGAATCGCATCGATGGCGATGGTAATGGTCTGGTCAACCCATCCCTTGAGGTACGCTGCCGTCACGCCCAGGACCGTACCACACATGCCACCCATAAGGATCGTGGCGAGGGCAATCGAGAGGGAGATCCGTGTGCCATAGATGATACGGGTCAATTGATCTCGCCCCAACGAGTCAGTGCCAAGCCAGTGAGCGAAAGTAGGGGCCTGAGTGGCGATGCTTGGGTGATATTCTAATGGCGAGTAAGGTGTGATGAAAGGCGCGAAGATAGCTGCCAGAATAAACACAAGCAATACCCCCCCGAACCACAGGCGAGGGTCCTGCCGCAGTGCTTGAACGACTTTCTTGTACCAATTCTTACCTGTTGCAAACCGTTGTCCTTTGATGAGTTGTGATTCTTCGCGGAACTCTGTTGGTATTGCCATGCTATACTCCTGGGTATACTAACTGCGCGTAACTGATACTGCTGCTGCACTTGCAATTACTGTTTATCAAAGCGAATGCGTGGGTCAAAGAAGACATAGCTCACATCAACCAGCAAATTAGCGATCATGTACGAAAGCGCGGCTATCAGCACAACGCCCTGAACAATGGGATAATCTTTGGATAAGATGCTATTGACGGCTAACTGACCGATGCCCGGCCAGAGAAAAATCGTCTCGACAATAAATGCCCCTGCAATGATCGAGCCTACCTGCAAGCCGACAATGGTCACTACGGGCAGAACGGCATTACGGAGCGCATGAATATAATACACTTTTCTATCGGGCAATCCTTTCGCCCTGGCTGTGCGCACATAATCCTGGCTCAGTGCCTCGATCATGCTGGCGCGGATCTGACGCATGTTGCCAGCAACGGCAGCGGTTCCCAGCGTAATCACGGGGAGGATCAGGTCGCGGATGTTGCCAAGCGGATCATCGCTAAAGGGGACATAGCCTCCAGGGGGAAAGATGCGAATGAAGACCGCGAAAAAGAGAATGAGCAGCAGTCCGAGCACGAAGCCGGGAATGGCCGTGCCGAGCAGGCTGAGCACATTGACCACCCAGTCGATCCAGGTATTGCGGCGGGTGGCAGCGTAAATGCCGAGCGGAACTGCGATTGCCAGGGAGTAGAGTAATGAAACAAGCCCTAATTCCGCTGTGACAGGAATTCTCTGCAAGATCGCCTGGACTACCGGTTGCTGCAGCTGGATCGAGTCGCCCAGATTGCCATGCAGAGCCTGCCAGAACCAGAGTCCAAATTGTGTTGGAAGGGGTTGGTCTAGCCCTAATTGTTGACGTAAAGCCGCCACCGATTGGGGAGTTGCATCCTCGCCCAGGAGAACACGGGCGGGATCGCCTGGAATAAGGTGGATGATCATAAAGGTCATCAGGCAAACAATCAGCGCCACAGGGATAATGAAAAGAATACGTCGTAGGATGTATTGAGACACAATGGTTCTCCTTTTTAACAACACTGTTTGAGAGAAACAGGCTCGTCAGTCCCGTTCCTCTCAAATGTGTGTTTTGCACAGGCGCGAGTTTATTCGACCGGGCAAGTGATTCCTAAATTAGCCGACATACACTTTGGTATAGTCGATGATGCCTGTAGGCAACAGTGTAAAGTTTTTAATGTTACTGGTGGTGATCTGTGCCGAGACCCCGTGGTTGATAAACACATAGGGGGAGTCCTGCAAGATCAGTTGCTGCGCTTGCTGATAATCGGATGTCCGCTGAGTTTTATCACTGGTAGTGCGAGCAGCGTCCAGCAGAGAGTCTACCTGAGGGTTTGAATATTGCATATTGTTGTTGCCACCGCCAGTATGGAACCATGAGTACATGTTGCCATCCGGGTCGGGTCGCCCGCTCCAGCCAATCAGCGCAGCCTGGAATTGATGGGCCTGAGTATCACTGAGAATCGTCGCAAAGGTCTCTTGCTTGATATTGACGGTGATGCCAGCTGCCTGCAACTCCGATTGGATAAACTGTGCTTCCTGGGTAGTCGTCGGCGAGCCGCTGGAAATAAGCAAAGTGAAGGCAATGGGACCAGAAATGCCAGACTGGGCTAGTTCAGCTTTGGCATTGGCAACGTTATAGCTGTATGGCGTGAAGCTACTGCTGTACGCCCAGCTGCTGGGGGGGATTGGACCTTGTGATAGGATGCCGATATCCTGAAGGACAGTATGGAGAATCTCCTGACGGTTTGTGCCCCATTCAATAGCTCGACGCACATGGACATTATTCAGCGGCGGAACCTTCACATTGAGCATAAAGCCACCAAAGCTCAGGCC
>DASTZT010000689.1:0-8237 GCA_035764225.1 Ktedonobacteraceae bacterium | reverse complement strand
CATTGCCATCCATCGGACGGCCCATTGCAAATACCCTCGTGTATCTTCTGGACAGCGCTTTCCAACCGGTGCCTGTAGGGGTAGTTGGAGAACTGTATCTTGGAGGTCTGGGAACAGCTAGAGGCTATATTGGTCAGGCCGGATTGACCGCCGAAAAATTCTTGCCTGATCCATTTAATTCTCTGCCGGGAGCGCGTATCTATCGGACGGGCGATCTCGCGCGATCTCAAGCCGATGGATCGCTAGAATATGTGGGTAGAAGAGATCAGCAGGTAAAGATCAGAGGATATCGTATCGAGCTAGGAGAGATTGAGGCGATCCTGGGCATGCATCCCGGCGTGCAAGAGTGTGTAGTGCAGCTTGAAGAAGAGCAGCTAATCGCGTATATCGTGCTAAAACAGACCTGGCAGGAGATGAACGCGGGGGCTTGGCGGCCTTATCTGGAGGAGAGGTTGCCCGCATATATGATACCGGGACGGTTTGTTCACCTGTCCGCCTTACCATTAACAGCTAATGGAAAGATCGACCGAGGAGCGCTGGCGGAATCTGGGAAAGAGGAGGAAGAGGTAAAGGAACTGCCTCAAGGAGCTATGGAGGAAGCGATAGCGGAGATCTGGGCAGCGCTCCTGGAGCAGAAACGGGTCGGACGGCATGAATCGTTCTTCGATCTGGGGGGACATTCGCTGCTAGCCATGCAGGTGATGACGCGGGCTCGTAGTCTGTTTGGGGTAGAAGTGTCGTTGCGCAGGCTATTTGAGGAACCAACAATCGCCGGGCTGGCTAAACGATTGAGGGATGCGCTGGCAGGTGAGAGGCCAGACGAGCGCCCGATATTAGCGTCAGTGGGGCGAGAGCAGGATTTGCCACTCTCCTTTGCGCAGCAGCGGCTCTGGCTAATGGAGCAAGTAGATTTCGCAAGTAACGCGTATAATGTTCCTCTTGCTGTTCAAATGACAGGGGCTTTAGATGTAGAGGCTCTGGAGTACGCGTTACAAGAAATCGTAAACAGGCACGAAGTTCTGCGCACAACCTTTAGCCTGGATAAGAACCAGCATCCAGTCCAGGTCATTCACCCACAACAGCAAATCTTGCTCCCGGTGGAGGATATAAGCTATCTGCCAGCTGATAAAAAGGCGGCTACTGCTAGATATCTCGTTACAGAAGAAGCTTTGCGTCCATTTCATCTCAATGAGGGACCGTTATTCCGTGCGAGATTGTTTCGATTGGAGCAACAGGAATATATCTTGCTCCTGACCATACACCATATTGTTTTTGATGGGTGGTCAATGAATATTCTGGCGCGTGAGATGGCCACCATCTATAAAGCCAGGATACAGGGGAAAAAGAATCCTTTAGAACCTCTGCCCCTCCAGTATGCTGATTTTGCCTGGTGGCAACGTCAATTCGTGCAAAGTCAGGCCTTTCCACCTCATTTTGAATACTGGAAACGGCAGCTTCAGGGCGCTCGCGCGTTTGATTTACCAACAGATCGTCTGCGATCAGAGCAGAGCCATTATCAGGCTAAGAGCTATGCCTTCCTGGTGCCATCAAATATCACTCAGGAGCTCACTCAGTATGGTCATAAACACAGCGCAACATTGTTTATGGTCCTGCTCGCAGCTTTTCAGGTCTTACTCTACCGTATCACCGGCACACGGGACATTGTCGTTGGCACCGATATTGCGAATCGTATGTACGAAGAAACTGAGGGTTTAATTGGCTTCTTCGTTAACTTGCTGGCCTTACGCACGCAATTAGACGGTCAGGCCCTCTTCTACGAGGTTTTGCAACAGGTGCGAGAGGTTGTGCTGAGCGCATACGCCCACCAGGATGTACCTTTTGACCTTCTAGTAGAAAGGCTCCATATAGAGCGCCGACAGGGCTTGACCCCACTGGTAAGTACCCTGTTTGTTTTGCAGAACATGCCCAATGGAGGTACTGAAGTAGATCTTCCCGGACTGGCACTAGGCACCTTTAATGCGCCGGTAAATCTGGGCTCGAAATTTGATCTAGCGCTTTTTGTGAGCGAAGGCACCAGAGGACTTCATGGGATAATCAACTACAGCTCAGAGCTGTTTGATGAAGCGACCATTGCTGCTCTGGCTCAACAATATGAACTGCTCTTGCGCAATGCGCTGGCATATCCAGAGATGCCGATCCATGACCTGGAGCTGCTGACTGAGGAGGAAAAAGAGCAGAAAAGGCAGGAAATTGAGCGGCGCAGATTATCGCTTGGACATGGAATAAAAAGATCAAAGGAAAAAAGAGTTGGCTTTTCCAATCTTGAGCAGTGATGACTCTTTCAATTCAGGCCCATGCAGGATCACAGAATTTCGCTGATGATAGTAGCGATAGCAGATAAAGGAGCTAGTCAGGCAATGCAAACAACTGATTTAAGAGGAGCACGTCTTTCACTTCAACAAACGCGCCTGTGGTCTTTACAAGAGGACCCACAAATATTTCGCGTACAATGTTCCCTTCTATTAGAAGGTCCACTGAACATTGAAAAGCTGCAAGGCGCTTTTAAAACTATCATTGCTCGTCACGAGATCCTGCGCACAGCTTTTCGCCAGATTGCAGGCGTCAATGTCCCGCTCCAGATTATAGCCGAGCAGGCAGAGTTTATCTATTGCGAACTATCGCTAGAGGAACTAAGCGAGGAAAAACAGCAAGAAGAGCTTGAGCATCTCTTTACAGAGGAGCAGACAACCCCTTTTACTTTCTCTCAGTATCCCCTTTTGCGCGTTTCCGTTTTTCATCTGCATGCCGCCAGGCATATTTTACTGCTGTCTCTACCAGCCCTTTGTGCTGATGCTGTTTCTTTGCGTATATTCGCTCATCTAGTATTCAAAACGTATAGCTTGCTTCCTGAGCATCAAGAACTTGACGATGACCTTTTGCAATACATTGATGTGGCCGCATGGCAACAAGAACTTTTGCAAAATGAGGATGCGGAAGAGCATATGCTTTTCTGGAAAGAGTCCGGTTCAGCCGATTTTTCGTGTTCGCTGCCTTTTCATTCTCAAAGCGCCTCTTCCGTCAGACCTTCTAAACAATTTTGCCCACTTGAGTATACATATGCTCTAGATGCTGATTGCTGTAGGAATTTACTTCTGTTATCGCAGACACATAACATATCGTGTGAAGCCATTTTGCTGGCTTGCTGGCAGATTCTGTGCTGGCGTTTTACTGGCGACCCTCAGATTCAGCTTGGATATTTATGCAATGGGCGCTTTTATGAGGAGCTTTCCGATGCTCTGGGAGCATATAGCCGGGTAGTTCCCCTGAGCTATTCGTTTCATCCCGCACGCTCATTTATATATCTTGCTCAACACTGTCAGCAGAGCATAGAAGTGTTGCAAGAACATCAGTATCATTTCTCCTGGTCTCTGTTGAATGAAGCTGCGGATCATTTCTTGCCTCTGGGTTTCTCGTTTGATGCCTGGCCTATGCCTGGCCAGCAAGGGCCATTACATTGGCGCTTGCTGCGTAGTTATCACCTGTTAGATCGGTTTTTGCTTCACCTCGATGTCCTCCAAAACGGGGAGACTTTTTCTCTTTCTTTTCGCTATGAGCCGCAAGCTTTTACGCCTGTACAGGTGCAGCGCCTGGCCCATGCTTTGTTGAAGATTTTGCGCGTGGCTCTGGATCAGCCTCAGCGTGTTCTGGCTGGTTGGCCTGTTCTGGAAGAGATAGAGCAGCAGCAGTTGCTCCAACGTTTTCAGGGCGTAGCGCCTACCGATTCCCGATCTTTGCTTGATTGTTTCGAGGACTACGCAAGCCGCCACCCTGATCAGCCAGCCGTGCGTTGTGGAGAGATTCAGATAAGTTACCAGCAACTCAATGTGCAGGCTAATCGGCTGGCCCACTGGCTCCGACGCAATGGAGTGTGTGCTGACGGACTGGTAGCTCTTTACCTGGAGCGGGGAGTGGAAATGCTTGTTGGAGTTCTGGGAGTGCTCAAGGCTGGAGGGGCATATGTTCCGGTGGAAACAACCTGGCCGAGGGAGCGCCTGCGGCTGGTACTTGGGGAACTGACGCCTTTAGTTGTGTTGACCCAGAGCACCATGTACGAGCAGGTTCCAGAAGGTTCCTGGCAAATCAAAGCCCTGGATCAATGCTCCTGGCTGGAGGGAGAGGAAGAGAGCAATATGGCTGAGGTGGCAGACGCACAATGCCTGGCCTATGTCCTCTTCACTTCGGGTTCAACTGGGATGCCCAAAGGTGTTGGCGTGAGGCGAGAAAGCCTGCGGCATTATACTGCTGCCTTGCGAAAAGAATTAGAGGTGCAGGAGGGCTGGCAGTACGCGTTGGTATCTACGCTGGCCGCTGACCTGGGAAATACGGTGATTTACGGAGCGCTCACTGGAGGAGGCTGCCTGCATATATTGTCATATGAGGTAGTGATTCAAGGTAGGGCACTGGCGGAATATATGCAGCGTTTCAAAATAGATGTACTTAAAATCGTCCCCTCGCACCTCCAGGCGATGTTGTTGGACGAATCCGAGCAAGCAGTATTTCTACCCAGGTGCCACCTTATTCTAGGCGGGGAAGCGCTGAGTTGGGAATTGCTGGACAGGGTGAAGCAGGCTGACATGCCATGTAAAGTTTGGAATCATTATGGGCCAACAGAGACAACGATAGGTGTTTTGCTACAGCCGCTGGGGAGCGCCGATGAATGCGCAAGAGGCGAGAGGGTGGTGCCATTAGGCAAACCTATCGGTGGGAATACGGTCTACATTGCCGATGCCTGGCAACAGATTGTGCCAGTTGGTGTTGTTGGGGAGCTGTATATAGCAGGAAAGGGATTGGCAAGAGGATATCTGGAGAGGCCAGAAGAAACGGCAGGGCGCTTCGTCCCGCATCCTTATGGGAGAGCTGGAGAGCGTGTTTACCGCACAGGGGATCTGGCTCGGTATACAGAGGATGGAGGCATAGAATTTATAGGGCGAAAAGATCGTCAGGTTAAAATTCGCGGATACAGAGTAGAACTTGGAGAGGTAGAAGCTGCGCTACAGGAACACGAACAGGTACGCGAAGCGATAGTCCAATTGCGTGGAGAACGGCTTATAGGGTATGTGCTGGCTCAGCAACCACTACCAACGGGACTGGAACTGTGCCAGTGGGTAGGTTCGCGTCTCCCAGAATATATGGTACCCGCCGCTATTGTTCGCATGCTGGCCTGGCCGTTGACTACCAACGGGAAAATCAATCTACAAGGCTTGCCTGAGCCAGAAGAAGAGCAAGAGAGAGTAATCGTAGAGGCGCGAACAGTGGTTGAAGAGTTATTGATGTCAATCTGGCGAGAAGTGCTTCATGTCCAGGCGATCAGCGTTTACGATGATTTTTTTCACCTTGATGGGCACTCGTTATTAGCCACACAGGTTATTTCTCGTGTGCGTCAGGTTTTTAACGTAAATATTTCTATTCGACGTTTTTTTGAGAGACCAACGCTAGCAGGGCTGGCAGAAGAGATCGAGCAGAGTTTGCGCGCAGATCCCACTGATATGACGGTGCCACCCCTGCTGCCCGCCTCACGCGATCAGGACTTGCCGCTCTCCTTTGCCCAGCAACGGCTCTGGTTCCTGGCCCAACTGGACCCGCAGTCTACCGCCTACAATCTGCCTCACGCTCTGCGTCTGCTGGGTCCTTTACAGAGAGATGTCCTGGAAGCTTGCTTTCTTGACTTGGCGACCCGTCATGAGGTCTTACGCACGACCTTTGAACTGCGAGAGGGACAGCCGGTGCAGTGCATTCATGAGCCACAGGGACCCGTGGTGCAGTTCCTGGATCTGGCAGCATGGGAGGAGCAGAGGCGGGAGGAGGAGGTGCGGCGGTTGGTGGCTCAAGAGGTGGGGAAGCCGTTTGATCTGGAAACGGGTCCGGTCTGGCGGGTCGTGCTGGTGTGTGTAGGAGAGCAGGAGCATCTCCTGTTGCTCACACTGCATCATATCGTCTCTGATGGCTGGTCCAGCCAGGTGCTCGTCGAGGAGATCTGCCAGTTGTACGCGGCCCGCTTGCGTGGGGAGCCATCCCCGTTAACCGCCCTGCCAGTACAGTACGCCGATTACGCGCTGTGGCAGCGAGAGTGGTTGCAGGGGGAACGCTTGCAGCAGCAAGAGCGCTATTGGCAGCAGCACTTAGCGGGACTCAGACCATTGGAACTGCCCACCGATCATCGACGCCCGGCACAGCAGGGGACGCGAGGAGCGTTGGCGATGAGGAGGTTCCCCCTGGAGTTAAGTCAGCAAGTGCATGAGCTAGCCAGGCAGGAAGGCGTGACGCTCTTTATGCTGCTGCTAGCGGCATTCCAGGTGGTGCTAGCGCGCTATAGTGGACAAGAGGATATTGCGGTAGGCACGCCGATAGCGAATCGGACGCGAGCCGAGATCGAAGGCGTGATCGGCTTTTTTGTCAACACGCTGGTGCTGCGCACCGATGTGTCGGGGACTCCCACCTTCCGGGAGGTTTTGAGGCGAGTCAGAGAAGTGAGTCTGGGAGCCTACGCCCATCAGGATCTGCCGTTCGAGTATCTGGTGGAACTGCTGCAGCCGGAGCGTGACCCCAGCCGCCATCCCCTGATCCAGGTGATGTTTGGCTTGCAGAATATCCCTGGAACGACAGAAGTACTGGAGGGCATTCAAGTGGAGATGCTGCCTTTTGAGCAGCAAAGCGCCAAATTCGATCTGAACTTGATGATACGGGAAAGCGCACACGGCATCGTTTGCAGCCTGGAGTATAACGCTGATCTATATGAACGGGAGACGATAGCGCGGCTCTTAGAACGTTATCAGGCAGTATTGCAAGGACTGGTCGCCGATGTGGAGCAGTCCGCCTTCCATCTGCCCAGCTTCCTGCTTCCCACCGAGCAAGCGGCCCTCTCCCGCTGGCATCAGACCGCGCGTGCCTATCCCTTGCAGCAATCTTTTGCCCACCTCTGGCAGCAGCAAGTCCGAGCGCATGCCAGCGCCACTGCGCTGGTCTGTGGCGAGCAACGGCTCAGCTATGAACAGGTGGCCCGGCAGGTGCAACACCTGGCCCGGTTCCTGCGTCAGCAAGGGGTGGGAGCCGAACAGATCGTCGCCGTGCGGCTGGAGCGTTCGGTGGGCTGGCTGGTCAGTCTGCTGGCGCTGCTGCAAGTGGGCGCTGTCTATCTGCCGCTGGAACCCAGCCTGCCTGCTGAGCGGGTGCGAGTGATCTTGCAGCAGGCGCGGCCACGTTTGCTGCTCACGGAAGCAAACGAGCGAGAGGAGATGGAGGCATTGGCAGGAGCCGACCTGAAGGTATGCTGCCTGCCGGAGCCGGGCGAGGAGCAGGAAGAGCAAGAAGAGGAACCATTATGCTTCTGGCCGGAACACCTGGCATATGTGCTCTACACCTCCGGCTCAACCGGCTTGCCCAAAGGGGCAATGATTAGTCAGCAGGGGCTGCTCAATCATCTGCTGGCCAAAGTGGATGTGCTGGGACTCACGAGCGCAGATCGGGTAGGGCAGAGCGCGGCATCAAGCTTTGATATCTCGCTGTGGCAGGCGCTGGCGGTGGTGCTGGTGGGAGGCGCGGTGGTGCTCTTCTCCGAGGAGCAGCGTCAGGACCCCGAAGCCTTCTGTGAACTGGTACAGCGGGAGCAGCTCAGTGTGGTGGAGGTGGTACCCTCGTTCTTGCAGGCGATAGTGGAGCCGTCGGAGCGGCTGGAGTCATGGGCGAGTTCGTTGCGCTGGCTGGTAGTGACGGGAGAGGCATTGTCCGGGGAACTGGCTGACCGCTGGCTGGGAAGGTATCCGCAGGTGCCGTTGCTCAATGCGTATGGCCCCACCGAGTGTGCCGATGATGTGACCCATCAGGTGGTGAGGGTCCAGGACCGGACGCAGGGTAGGGCAGGGGAGCCGGTGCCGCTCGGCAGAGCGTTGCCCAACACGCAGCTCTCCGTAGTGGACCGCTGGGGCATGCAAGCGCCAGTGGGAGTGATGGGAGAGGTGTATGTGGGAGGAGTGGGAGTGGGTCGGGGGTATCTGGCAGAGCCAGGGAAGACGGCGGAGAGCTTTGTGCCTGATAGCTGGAGTGGGCAGCCAGGAGCCCGGCTGTATCGGACGGGGGACCTGGGCCGGTATCGAGAGGATGGGGTGATCGAGTTTGTGGGACGGCGTGATCAGCAGATCAAGCTGCGCGGCTATCGCATCGAACTGGGAGAAATTGAAGCCGTCCTCGCCCTGCATCCATGCATTGAAGCATGTGCAGTG
>DASTZT010000688.1:0-11282 GCA_035764225.1 Ktedonobacteraceae bacterium | reverse complement strand
AGCTAGACGAGAGGCACGCAAACCGCCGCTATCATCGCCACGAATCTTATTGATCCGCCCGGACCATCTTGGCGATCTCGTGCTGACAACACCCGTTCTTAATGCCTTGAAGCAAGAGCTACCAGATGCCCATATCACCATGATAGTCGGCCCCTGGTCAAGCGAAGTGGTGGCGCGCCATCCCGCCATCGACAAACTGAGTACCTGCTCCTTCCCCGGCTTCCAGCGCACTCCCCAGAAGCCACTTGCGCCCTACAAGCTCTTGCTCAGCACCGCTCAGCAGCTGCGTCGTGGCAATTACGATCTGGCGATCAATCTGCGCCCCGATTTCTGGTGGGGAGCTGCTTTGCTCTATTGCGCTCGCATTCCACGCCGCATCGGCTACGCCATCAAACCAGGAACAGCCTTTCTTACCCACGCCCTCCTCTTCCCACCTGCCGAAGCGGCGACGGTCTCCAGTTTACGCCTCATCAGCGCAGGCTTGCAGGCATTGTGCTATCCCCCGCTCGCGGAACCTTACACCCCCGCACGCTACCCGCTCCAATTCATCCCAACCGATGAAGAGCGAGCATGGATTGCCAAACGCCTCACCTGCGCCAATATCGACGCCCACACACCCATTGTTGTGATCCATCCCGGCACAGGAGCAGCCGTCAAGCTATGGCGCTCGGAGGCGTGGGCGAGCATTGCCGATACGCTCGCAAACTCATCGACTTTCTCTACGCCAGCGCGAATCATTCTGACAGGCAATCCCCACGAGCGCCCATTGCTCGAAGAGATTGCGCAGCAGATGACAGCGGCCCCGCTACTGTTGAGCGATATGACGATAGGACAGCTAGCGGCACTGCTGCAACGGGCCGAAATCGTGCTGGGAGTCGATAGCGGCCCGCTTCATCTGGCGGTTGCTCAGGATACGCTAACGCTACAGATTTTCGGTCCCACGGACGCCCACATTTTCGGCCCCTGGGGCGATCCCGAACGGCACATCATCATTGCCTCAACCCATCGCTGCCCCACATGTCCGGCTATCCCCTGCGGACGCCTGGATTTCCGTCCCGAAGAGCTGCCCACACACCCTTGCGTTAAGCTGGTTACTGAACAAACGGTGATGCGGGCGATAGAAAAGATGAAAGGATCATAAAAAATAGCTCTCATACAAGGATATCTCGAAAAGATGAAAAATACATCGGTCGTTCGGACGATGTATAGAGAGAGGCAAAGGTGTATAATAGAGGCACAACAGAGAAAAGTATAAAGGCAAAAAGAGGATACACATGAGCGATACCAGCATGCCCCCAATTTTCGACGGGCACAATGATACCCTACTCCACCTCCATTTTCCTGAGCGTGGAAGTGGAAGAAGCTTCTTCGTAGAAAGCGAGAAGGGACATCTCGACCTGCCACGCGCTCGCAAAGGAGGCTTCGGCGGAGGCTTCTTTGCAATTTTCCCGCCCGATCCGGCGCAAGCGCAGTTCATGAAAAACAACTTTGCGCTGAGAGAGAAGGGCTATGAAGTTCTTCCATATCCCGCGCTTGATCCGGTGTACGCCCAGCACATCACCATTGCCATCGCGGCACGCCTGTTCCGCCTGGAAGCAGAGTCGCAAGGACAGCTCAAGGTTGTACGCACTGCCGATGAGCTGGCCCATTGTTTGCAAGCAGGCATTCTCGCGGCCATTCTCCACTTTGAAGGGGCCGAGGCGATTGACCCTGAGCTGGACGCACTTGAGGTATTTTACCAGGCGGGGCTGCGCTCGCTCGGTATCGTCTGGAGTCGCTCCAATGCCTTTGGACACGGCGTGCCCTTCAAATTCCCCCACTCTCCTGATACAGGCCCAGGTCTGACGGAGGTTGGAAAAGCTTTAGTGCAGGCCTGCAATCGGCTGGGCATTATGCTCGACCTTTCTCACTTAAATGAGCAGGGCTTCTGGGATGTGGCGCGGCTGTCTGATGCTCCCCTGGTCGCAACTCACACCTGCGTTCACGCTATCTGCCCCTCAACACGCAACTTGACCGATAAGCAGCTGGATGCCATTAAAGCTTCAGAGGGCATGGTTGGGCTCAATTTCGAAGTGTCGAATCTGCGGGAGGATGGTCTCAGGGATGCCAATACGCCGCTTGCAGTGATGGTCCGCCAGATTGACCATCTCGTCGAGCGCGTCGGGATTGACGGCGTTGGCTTTGGCTCCGATTTTGACGGCGGCATCACCGTGTGCCAGGAGATAGGCGACGTGACCGGCTTGCCAAAGCTATTGGCCGCACTACGCGAGCATGGATACGACGATGTGGCTCTCCGCAAACTCGCCCATGAGAACTGGTTGCGCGTCTTGCGCAAAACGTGGAAAGCGTAAGCAACCTGAGCAGGGACAGAGCCCGCCTTACAATTCCGCCAGCCAACGCCGCTCTCGCGTCTAGCTTCGCTCAGGCTGGCGGTAAGGAAGGCCCCTATGGGTCGCGCCGGACGACTAAGCCCTGTTGCCAGGCAAAGACAGCCGCCTGGGTGCGATCCATCATGTGCAATTTGCCGAGAATATTGCTGACGTGCCCCTTGACCGTTTTTTCGCTGATGACGAGTTTAGCGGCAATCTCGGCATTGGAGAGTCCATCCGCAATCAGGCGCAGCACCTCTAATTCGCGGTCGCTCAGATCGGTAAAAAGGTTCGGCGCGTCTCGTCTGGCACCACGAAGCTCCTGAACAACGCGAGCAGCAACGCGTGGATGCAACACCGACTCTCCCCGCGCCGCCTTGCGTACCGTATCGGCCAATTCGTCTGGACCGACATCCTTTAGTACGTAAGAAAGCGCCCCGGCACGCAGCGCAGGAAAAATGTACTCGTCTTCGTGATAGGAGGTCAGGACGATGATTTGCGAATGCGGACTGACCTGCTTTACCTTGCGGGTCGCTTCGACGCCTCCTATACCGGGCATAACCAGATCCATGAGTAGCACGTCAGGAACCAGTTCTGCCGCCATCTGTACGGCCTCTTCCCCAGAATTTGCTTCGCCCAGAACCGTGAGATCCGCTTGCAACTCTAAAAAGGCGCGTATCCCTTGCCTCACCAGAGCATGGTCATCCGCAATCAAAAGAGAAATCTTGTCTGTCATAAACCCTCCCATCTTTGTCAGCGTTTCCAAAGCTACGTATTGATAGCTGCCGGAGCCTATGTTTGCTCGTGATATGCTGTAACTACAGGATTATTTATATCAACGCCCAGCCGCTTACAGCTCGCAACAATCCGCGTTCCCTTGCCGGGAGTACTCTCCACCTGGGCCATACCGCCAAGCGCCTTCAAGCGTTCCTGCATTGAATGGAGACCCACGCCCAGATATACCTGCTGGGTAGCGTCAAACCCCTGACCATTATCAGCTACCGAGAGCGTTACGGTATCTTCTGTTGTAGTCAAAGTAAGCTGTACCAGAGTCGCCTTGCTGTGACGAGCGGCATTGGCTAAGGCTTCTTGCACAACGCGATACAACGCCTCCTCCACCGTCAGCGATAAGGGCTGGACTTCGTTTCCGCGCTCCTGAGCGAAGCTAGGCGCGTCAGCGACGTTGGAGCGCGGAATATCAAAAGACTTATTTTCTATGCGTACGTTAGCAACAATATCAGTTTGTTTGGTCCACTGCGTTGTTAGCTCACGCAGTGCTGCCACGAGTCCTTTGCCCTCAAGCGCGACGGGACGCAGCTCGCGAATGAGTGACGTGAGTTCCTGTTGCGCCTGTTGTACCAACTTCTCAGCTTCATTTAAACGAGCCTCAGCCGCATTGACATCACGCTTGAGTAAAACCTTCGTTGCTCCTAACTGCATTCCGACGGCAAAAACCTGTTGTTTGACGCTATCGTGCAGCTCGCGCGCCAGACGATTCCGTTCCTCCAATGTGGCCAGCTTCTGCCGCGTTTGCAGCAAATTCTGCAATTGCTCGGCCATACGATTGAGCTGACGCTTTGTTTGCCCCAACTCGTCTTCAGAAGCATCATAGGTGGGGATAGAGAAATTGCCACGACTCCACCTGTCCGCTGCATCTGATAGCTCCTTTAAGCGGCGGATGAAGCCACGAGCTGTTAAATAGCCGGAAACCGTGCCGGTAATGGCTGCGATAGTGGTAACGCCAACAGCACTCAGGGCAATTAAAAGCACGAAAGTCGAAAAGATTTGGAGTAAGTCCGGCTGGGTAACCTTCATCACCAGCGCACCCTGAACGTTCCCCTTTTCCCCAACAACGGGTGCCTCAGCCACCAATATACCATCTGCTTCCCGATCTACCGTACCCGCTCTTCCTTTCACATCGTTCAGCACCGCTTGAAGATTGGCGCGATTTTGTGCCGAGAGTTGTCCCTGGATCGGAGTATCAACAGGAATAGGATGCGAACCAATTGAAGCGACCGTCTGGCCTCGCGCATCGACGACAGCAAGAAAGATAAGATGACCATTCAACGGCCCCTGATTAGCAAAGCTCGCATTGCTAACACGTAGCCAGACGGTTAAAGCCTCGCGGTCAGGTACGCTATGAACAAAGAAAGGCACAGCCTGAGGAGTTTCTTGTTTGAGGGCATTCAAAACAAAAAAAGGCACATTAAAACTAATCACCAGAAATACAATTGTGATAAATATGACTTCGATCAGCAAAAAAGTCGTCACCGCAGTTAACGTATAAGATATCGTTAATTTTCCTCGCAACTGCCGGAAAGGGCGGATGAAGCGTTTTTTGAGCATAGTTCTTTTCCGATCACCAGAGGATAGACCTGTCCTCAGTATATCATATTGATGGGACGCGAATGGGGCATAAAACGCTGTCCATCTCATGCCCCGTTCACCTTTCCTCCTCTACTCGTAGCGCAGAACTTCCAGAGGACGAATACGCACCGCTCCCCAGGCGACCAGGGCCGCCGTGAGCATCGCCAGCAATGTTGCCCCACCTATCAAACCAAGTGAAATCAGAGGCGAGACGCTAAGAGCAAGATCGAAGAGCGCCTTCCCAAGCAAACTAACCGCCAGAGCTGCCAACAACACAGCCATCAATGCGCCCGCAGCGCCGACAACCCCATTTTCAATCAGGACTTCGCTCAAGACCGTCCCGCTGGTATAACCGACTGCCTTGAGAATACCCAGCTCACGTCTGCGCTCCAGCATTGCCAGAGCAACCGCGTTGGCAATGATAACGACACCAGCCAGCATCGAAAGCGACGCCAGGGCTACCAGCGTTTCCAGGATGCTGTTGAGTTGTTGCGCAAGGGATGCCGCCACGTCAGCCAGGCTTTGCACCGTCGCATTCGGCACAATCTTCCCCAACGTGTCCAGCGCCTTATTTACCTGCGCGGGATCGATCTTCATATAGGTGATGGTGACAGCACCATTTTTTGCTGTGCTCAGGTTGCTAGCGAGGTCAGCTCCTGCCAGCACGTTACCAACATGATCGCCACCCGCAATGCCGTTATAGATGCCAACAACCGTTACCACGCGGGTTGTCTTACCATCCTGGCTGGCGAAGGTCAGCGTATCACCCGGTTTCAGGTTCATCTGAAATGGACCTGTGCGGGTCAACAGCTCATTCAGCAGAATGTGATTGCTGCCGATGTCGCTGGCATTCAGGTTACGACCTTGAATCACCTTCACCGATGGCGTTGCCGTCGTCAGATTATACCCCTCTATGGTGCTCAAGTAGCTGATGACAGCCTGACGATCCGATCCCTTCGAGGTTACTATCGACTGCACAGGATTGCCGTTGATTGCCACTGGTAGTGCCTGCGCCAACAGATCGCTGCGGCTCTTTGAGAGACCTGGAACCGTGCCCAGCTTGCCCTCAAGCGTGCTCGTATCCGTTCCCGTTGTTGTAGCAATGACGTTGTAGGTCAGCCCCTGAGTAAACGCGCTACTAATTTGCGTTTGCAGATCCTGTCCCAGAGTCAGCACCAATCCGATGGAAAAGATGCCGATGAACAGAGCCAGCATCGTTGTCGTCACGCGTGTACGCTGCCGCCCAATATTACGCAGCGCCATTTTCATGCTCACCTTCCAGGGACGCGGGAAGAAGATAAGCGCAATGCCTGACAATACGACAGCAGCCATCAGCAGGCCAAACGCTGGCCGCTCCAGGTATACCAGCACTGCCGCTCCGATGCTCACAAGCGCCAGCACGCCATACTTGAAATTCAATTTTTCTGGCACCGGCAGTTTGCTGATAACAAACACGACCAGACCAAAGAACGCGCTCAGCACCAGGAGCAGGGCGAAGGTTCCATAAACGGCCTCTACGCCAAGCAGGACATCGTTTTTGAGGATCACTATTGCCAATGCGCAGAACAGTACAGAGAGCAGAACCAGTAAACCAATGCTCAGAACAAAACTGCTTTTTTTCCTGTTTCCAGGCAGTTCGCGGATCACATGCAAGGGACGAATGCTTGCCGCCTGGACGATAGGCATCAGGCCGAAGATCAATGCGGTCATCAAGCCGATAGCGACGCCGCCCACGACCGTCCAGGGGTTGAGCAGGAAGAGCACATTGATGCCCACATTTTGCAGCAGCATCCGTACCAGGTAGCTTACGCCTATAGCTGCTACGGCCCCAATAATCCCGCCAATCAGACCAAGCAAACCAGCTTCCAGGCCAAACAACATATAGAGGTCTATGCGCCGATAACCAGCCGTCTTGAGCATGGCAATCTCGGTTTTGCGGCGTGAGAGCAACACCTGCATTGTATTGACGATGCCAACTCCACCAATGAGTAGAGCGAGCAGCCCTGCAATCTCCAGAAACTTATTGATATTATCGATTGCAGACTGCTGCGTTTTTAAGGCATCAACCGCCGTTTGCACAACGACAAGAGGAAACTGCTTGTTGACTGCTTCAACCGCAGCAGTAGTATGGGCCTGATTGGTTGTAGTGATATCGACAATGCTATAAGATGCGGGAAGATTGGGAGCCGCATTCTGATAGTCGGTAGCTGAGATGAGCACGAGGTTTCCAGCTTGCGCGAAGCCGCCCGTATTGGCAATCACGCCCGCAATCGTGACATTGATCGCCTGCCCCGAACCAGTCGGCGTTTTGATATAGAGAGCAAAGCTATCGCCTGATTGTTTATGATAGCGGTCAAGAAAATTCTGCGTGACGACCACCTGACCATGTGTAAGCAACTGCGCGATGCTCCCATTGTCCGGCGTGACAAATGTCGGAGGCGAGACGATGGGATAGTCATTGGGATTAACCGCTTCTACAGTAAAAGCTTGCGATGACGGTGCTACCGCGCTCAACAAAGCATTCGCGCTGATAATCGCGGTATAGTTCGTAATCGTGCCGTCGCTTTTGAGCTGCTCAAAGAAGTTCAGATCGCCCTCATTGAATGGGGTACTCTGGGCGGTTACGGCAATATCGCCGCCGTTGCTATCGCGTACGTTTGCCGTGAACGAGTTTTGGAGCATAAAGCCAGCGAGCTGCAAGGCGACGATAGCCATCACACCAACGGCGATACAGAAGACTGCCAGGATGGTACGCTGCCCACCCCGGAGCAGCGAACGCGACGTATAGTTGAAGTACATTGAAGCTTTCATAGGTATCTTATCCTCCCGTTGGGGTTATCGCGTGATTGCGCCCTGAGAGCGATCTATTTCAGCAATGTTGCCTCAGCAATGTTGCCATCGACGATGCGAATCGCGCGGTCGGCATGCGAGGCCACTACCGGATCATGAGTGGCGATAATAAACGTCTTTCCGGTCTGCTGGCGCAGTTCAGCAATCAGCTTAAGCACATTTTCGCCATTGCTGGCATCAAGATTGCCCGTTGGCTCGTCAGCAATCACAATGGCGGGATCGGTTGCCAGCGAGCGGGCAATCGCGACGCGCTGCTGCTCACCACCGGAGAGTTGATTGGGCCGATGACCGAGCCGATGCGAGAGGCCGACCAGAGCCAATAACTCCTGGGCGCGGACGGAAGGCGAGCCTTTATGCTTGCCAACATACAACGGAACCTCAACGTTTTCTTGGGCGGTCAAGGTTGGGATCAGGTTGAACGCCTGGAAAACCATACCGATCTTGCTATTGCGCACCACGGCCAGCTTTCCTTCGGTCATCCTGGTGATATCGACGTTATCGATCAGCACCTGCCCGGTTGTGGGATTGTCCAGGCCTGCGATAATGCCCAGCAAGGTGCTTTTGCCAGAGCCGGAGGGACCAACGATGGAGATAAACTCGCCGCTCATAATTTGAAAGCTAATACCTTTAAGAATATCGATGCGCTCATGACCGAGAGGAAGATTTTTTGTGATATTGCGTACATCCATCACAACGTTATGTTGCGTATGCTTCGTTGCGGAGATTATATCTGTAATCATAATAGTGCTTCTCTTTCTGCGTGTATTTTGCACGGTAATCGTGACATTCATAGCTTGTCTACAGCATAAGCGAGAAGCGGCAGTTTATGATGCGTCTGGAGGCGTGTTTTTGATGAGACTTTGGGCGGGGTAGAGGTTATCGACATCGGTACACCGATACATACTCATATTAGGGTTTTCAGTTTTCCTCCTCTGCCGTCTTCGGCTACCGAGAGATTTTCGTACCGACTTGATTCTATCGCGTCCGATTTATCGCCAATACACCACAAACACGTTATATCCATGCAGCGCCAACAATGCAATTGTGACGACGGGGACTGTCCAGGCGACACTTTGAACCACCATAAACGCTATCACCCAACATCTGCTGTTCTTAATTGGGAAAATTGCGCCCATAATGTCGCATAGGAAGCAAGGCCAAGCGATGAACGGGCGATAAATCGGACGCGATAGAATCAAGTCGGTACGAAAGGTGTCACTTTCCTTTGCTGGCCCCCCTCCAGGCAAAACTGAAAAGCCCTGTACTTATATTTGTCTATTGAATAAGGCAAAAATACATTCTATAATAGTGAAAGCTATTTGGAGGGGGGTGTAACCATGAAATGCAGTATTGAAAGCTGTCCAGGCGAGTACGAGCAGCGCGAAGTTGTACATACTGTACGTCAAGGAAATCGCATCATCGTTATCGATCATGTACCAGCCGAAGTCTGTGCCATCTGTGGTGATGTGCTGTTTACACCAGAAACGGTGCGCAAAATTGAGATTCTCCGCCACACTTTCGAACCCCCTATACGCACAGTTCCCCTATACGATTTCACGCAGGCAAAATCGGCTTAAAATACTTTATAGACCTGACACATACTCCCTTGCTTACAGGTAAATGACCTACCAAGTGAGCCGAGTTGGCCCTCACATGAGAAAAATTGCCCTCAATCTTGAGCACTGGGGCACAGGGCTATTTAATTTTCCCTTTTTCCCGCCTGCGGCGGGGGAGTGGAAGAGGAGGCGAGGACACCTCGCGCTCCGGTCAGGGGCGGCTGCCCCTGACAACCCCGCTTTTTTCCGAACATTAAACAGCCCCGACGGGGGCAAACTTCTCTGGACAAAACCGCTTCTCATCTGGCATACTTTCTGGAGGAGTTATAAATTGCGTTCGCACATCGCGAACTGATTGACCGTGGGAGCGTTTGATCTACCACTTACTTAGGAGGAGGGCAGGCCGTGAGTAGTGAACCTGCACACAGGGAATCGAAGGAGGACAGGAGAACTGGGTCGGAAGCGAGACCGCGCCTCCAAATTCCCATGCCAGACCTTCAGTTGGTTCGCCTTGACCACGCGCCAGCCCTGCTTGTGTTCGAGCGGGAGAATCGGGCCTACTTCGCAGCGGTGATACCGGATCGGGGGGACGAGTTCTTCGCTGAGTTCGACATGCGGCATGCGCAACTGATCGAGCAGCAGGCCGCCGGGACGGATTACTTCCACCTGTTGGTGGCCGAGGACGGCGAGGTGGTGGGGCGGGTGAACCTGACCAAAGTGGCAGATGGGTCAGCGGAACTGGGGTACCGGATCGCACAGAAGGTCGCGGGGCAGGGACTGGCCACAGCGGCGGTGCGCAAGATGCGCGAGCTCGCTGCCACAGAGTACGGACTCACCAGGCTGCGCGCGAGGGTCACGTTAGACAATCCGGCCTCGCGCAAGGTGCTTGAACACAACGGATTCGTCGCCGTCGGTGAACTCACTCTCAACGACAAGCCAGCCATGTCCTACATCTGCGAGCTCCAGTGACGAAGCAAAAAGCAGCAGAGCCGCAAAAACCACTAAAAATCTGACAGCAAATTGACAGCTACAAAATGAGGCTGAAAGCAAAAAACAAGCTATTTTGACGCCGCTTCCCCGGCAAACCTGGGAACATTGACATACATTAGTACAATTTTATCTATAAAAGTAGGGGTACCTCTACGCTACCGGGTTATAATAGAGGAGGCAGCCAGAAAATAACTGGCTACCAGGCACTGAAGCGAATGACTCAAGCATAAGGATTTCAATCCTTGCGGGGAAACCAGGAAAAAGGCGTAGCCTCTGAGGGCTGCTTTTGGCCATCGGAATAGGTAGTACAAAATCATCAGCGTATTCGGTGGGTTTCCCCGGCAGAAAGGGATGTGGTGAGTGTAAAGAGGACAGACCCTCGCACGTGATAGACGAGGTTAATTTTCAGCAGGAGTATGGGTTTTTATGGACAACCATGATGAGCAGCCAAACGATGAAACGCAAAAAGAGTTCCCTATGCCCGCAGACACGCGCGATCTGAACAATCATAATCATGCTGAACCCATGCCCAACGAGGAGCTAACACTCATACAGGACGTTTCTCACTCTCCCACCTCGTCGCCAACCCTGCCGATTCAGCCGCTTTCGCCTGCATCAACCAGGCTCAGGAAGCAGTTGGGCAGAAAGCGCTCGCCTCGCTCTCCACTCAATCGGCGCCTTGTCCATGACCGCCTGAAACGGCGTTTCAAACTGCATAAGAAAGCGCTCTCGCGCGCAATGAACATTCTGGCTATCGTCTTTGCCGCGTTCTTTATTCTTCTCTCAGGCTCACTGGGAGCGTCGTATGCCTATTACCAGGCCCAGTTGCCCACATTGAATAGCATTGCTAATCACACAACTTTCCAGACCACCCATATCTACGACCGCAACGGCAAGTTGCTCTATCAGATTAATGATCCCAACGAGGGGCGCCGCACATACGTCAACTATACAGATATTTCTGAGAATCTCATCAACGCCACCGTCGCAGCTGAGGACCATACATTCTGGACCAACGGCGGAGTCGATTTTCAGGGGATTCTGCGCGCGGCCCTGGCCGACGCTCAGAGCCATCAGCAAATCGAGGGCGCGAGCACGATCACGCAGCAGTTAATTAAACGCCAGCTCTTCCCGAACGATCCGCGCACAG
>DASTZT010000687.1:0-11560 GCA_035764225.1 Ktedonobacteraceae bacterium | reverse complement strand
TTCACCACGCGCAAAGTAAATACCCGCGCTGGCAGCCGCCGTTACCCCGATCATAAAGTTGCTGGTAGTGGTCGAAACCTTCATCGGCAAACGCATAAAGGTATCCATCGCCAGCACTTTAAAGGTGCCGCTGCCAATGCCCAGCAGTCCTGAAATAACGCCTGCCACGTACATCATTGCCAGCCCAAGAGGCGTATGCGTCACCTGGTAAGCGACCTCATGTCCCAGTCGCTCGTCCGGGTAGCTGCTGGCAAGCTTCAACTTTGTGGCCCAGCGATCATTACAAACGTGCTGAGGTAGCTCTTCGCCCAGCTTGAAAATGAGCGGGATCGACGAAATCAGCAGAATCACACCGAAAATAACATACAGGATGTTTGGAGCCAGCAAGCCAGCGAGAAAGGCCCCACTGATGGCCCCGGTGGTCGTTGCCAGTTCTAGAAACATGCCAACGCGCAGATTAGTCAGATGATCTCGTACATAAGCTGCGGCAGCTCCGCTTGATGTCGCGATCACCGCGATAATGCTTGCGCCAATGGCGTATTTGATCGGCAAACCGAAGGCCAGAGTGAGCAGAGGCACGATCAATACTCCTCCCCCCAAGCCAATCAGCGCCCCAAGCAACCCCGCCAGTATTGCCCCCAGAAAGATCAAAATAGCGATCAAGAGCGAGAACTCCATTATGCCCCACCTTTTCCAAGTAAGAAGCTGATAATCAGGATCATCAGCACCAGGAACGTGATCACGACATAGAGCCAGTCGTGCTCTAAGGCAAACGCCAAAAGTGAAACCGCCACCCGTAGAACCGGTGTGGCGATAAGGAGCAGCAGGCCCAGCGCGATTACTGCCTGCGGTTGTAGGATGAGAAGCCCCGCCCATACCTGGGTCACAGTATGGGGAAATGTTTGTAGTATGTGCGCAGAAAGTTTTTCGGGGCTTGCCAGTAGTAAGATCCACCCGATAATCAGAATCAGCGAGCTGACTATCACACCTCCCTGAAGCGCCCAGGCGATAATAGTCGTCATGATGGGATCGTGTACTGCTCTGGGGCGCTGCTGGAAGTGAGACTGGCTTTCCTGGGTTGTGGCGACCGTGGTTTGCTGTTTCTTTTGCATGGTTTCATCCTGTAGACATGAAATAAAAGACCATACTAAGATGATCTAGAGCGGGAAGCAAGGTAATAAAAATAAGCCTTACCTCATGTATTCATTTAGGCATTCATAAACAAATAAACCCTTTTAAAGGGCTTACCTGGTAAATGCTGAGATAAACAAAATAGCTCTTACCACCTCTCAGGAGCAAACTAGCAGATAGCTCCCTATATTAGTGTAACTCGTTATGTAATATTATTCCAACCCATGACCTCCACTGTCAGCGGCAATAAGTCCATCCTTTTCGCGTCTTTCTAGGGGGAAGATTCGTAGTTATAAGTAAGCCTCTCATTATTGACGGTGCTTGCGCAAAAAATCATGTAGTGATGGCGGTGGTCGAGTAAGCTGAAGAGTAGCATGGATGTGGCAGAGATTCTCGCGTTGTTCTGTTACTACAATGCGGTAGGACAGGTGTATTGCGATGCCAACATATGCTAGAAAGATTGGCCGTCTTATGTTCAATTTACCAAAGGTACGGTTTTCTCGTTCCTCATTAAAGCATGTCCTGCTTGGTAGCCTGGGGGGAAGTGTCGGCGTATTGGGCATCATCGTTGCAGTGGGGTTGTATATTGTGGAAGTATTGACGCGCCCCAAACGGATCGTGTCGCTGTATGACCTTTATACCTTCACACCTTTCGAGTTCGATCTACCAGCGCAGGAGATCACATTTGCCCCGCTTTACGGCGACTACAAGGTCAGTGGTTGGTATATTCCTGCTCCACAAGCCACGACCACGATTATTCTCTGCCCTGGTTATCGGTGCAAAATCTCGGATATCCTGGGAGTGTGCGCCCATCTCTGGCGGGCCGGACACAATATTCTGGCCTTTGAGTATTATGGTCATGGAGCCATTGTGGGGAAACCGGTGACGCTTGGCTATCGCGAGATCAACGATTTTCTTGGGGCGGTGGCCTATGCGAAACTACGCGCCCCAGATACACGCTTAGGCGTTGTTGGCTACTCTATGGGGGCCGCTGTCGCCATTATGGCGTGTGCCAGGGAGACGGAGATAAAGGCGCTGGTGGCGGATAGCGCCTTTGCGACCCATAAAAGCGCCGTCGAGTATGCGGTCCGCCGGACGATTCACCTCCCCTTTGTGCTTTTTGATTGGGTAACCGACTTATTGCTCTGGTGGCGTGCGGGCTATCATTTCAATCAGGTCGAGCCACTACGCGATATCGGTCGTCTTGCTCCCCGTCCCATCCTGATTATTCACGGCCTGAAAGACACCATTGTCGATCCGCGTGATGCTCCCCTCCTCTATGAAGCTGCTGGCGATCCCAAGGAACTGTGGCTTATTCCTGAGGTGGAACACTGCGGAGCGTACTTCTCCAACCGCTCCACATATATCAACAAGTTGATCGACTTCTTTGATCTTTATCTGAAGGAGGACCGGCTGCCCATTCAACTCAAAGATCACATCAGCGATGAGCAAACGGGTGCCGATGAAACAGGAGGGCAGCCACTATCGGAGGCGAGCTGAGCTAGGAATATTCCAGCGTCATAATCATGCCATCTTTAGCAGCCCTGGTGTTCGCAAAGACACGACGCGCGGCTTTTTCTGCCAGGGATGGCTCGTTGATCTTTGGGCTAAAGTGGGTTAATACGAGCGCATGGGCTTCAGCATCCCTGGCTATGCCCGCAGCTTCCTCAGCTAGCATATGGGCATTCGCTTGAGCCAGCGATAGGTCTGCCGGATTGTCGTACATACTCTCGCAGACCAGGAGATCAACGTCATGAGCCAGCATGCTCAGCTCACGCGTCGGTCTGGTATCAGTAATAAAAGCCCAGGAGATACCACGCCTGGCTTCACCAAGTACTTGAGAAGGCGCTATCGTCTGCCCTTGAAATTCCACCGTCTCTCCATGTTGCAAGCGCGACCACAACTGCACGGGCAAGCCCAGCGCCTGAGCTTTGTCCGCTAGAAACGCGGGCCGGCGTTTAAGCTCGACGCGATAGGCCAGGCAGGGAACGCCATGTGACGCCGCGCCACATACAGCTTGCAGCTCGCCAGGAAGGGTAAAATGGTCGCCGCTCTTCAGTTCGTGAATATGGATAGGAAACGGCAGGTTGGGGGCGATGCGCAGCAAGCCGTCGATAATATAGGTCGTCCCGGCTGGCCCATAGATATCCAATGGCTCCGTCCGCCCGGCGTGCGCGACCATAAAAAGCACACCGGGTAATCCTGCAACGTGGTCGGCATGCATATGGGTAAAGCAGATAGCTCCTAACTGACGAAAGCCCCAACCGAGCGACTTCCAGGGGATCTGCGTGCCTTCACCGCAGTCAAAGAGGGTGAGCGTTGAGTTATAGCGTAACAGTGCGCATGAGAGCCAGCGACCGGGCATCGGCATCATGCCACAGGTTCCTAATATACAAATATCTAGCATTCAGTGTCCTATCTTGTTGAGTATCGTAGGCCATCACGAATATAGCCCGTAGCTAATAATATCATGTTTCTTGCTGATAAAGGGATCTACGGAAACCCGATGCAAGGTAACAGTTGCAAAGCCTTGCGTTTTGCGTACAACGAGCGTTAAGAAGATTGACATTTGCAGCTTTCTCTGCTATCATGAATTAGGAAAAATACGTGTGTTATAGGTATTTGTAGCGAGGGAGAGAGATGTCTGGAACTGCCGATTGGCGTGAAGTGTTAGGTCACATAATTAGTAACCCCGCCGAGCGAGATCGTATTGCCAACGAAATTGGCGTTCACCCCATTACTCTTGCCCGCTGGGTTAGTGGCGATTCCTCACCCCGTTCGCACAACTTACGCCAACTTGTTCGCGCCTTACCCAAACAACAGCGCCTGCAACTGCTCGCTCTATTGGACCATAGCGCCACTGATGTCAGCGATTACGAGTTTGATCGCTCCTCTCAGGAGATCGCCTATCAGTTCGTCATGGAAGTCCTGGAGACGCGGGCCACGACTCCCGCCCCTCTCCGTTTCTGGTCGATTACTCGCCTTGTTCTCCAACAGGCGCTCCGACAATTCGACCCTGAGCGGGTAGGACTGGCGATTACGGTGGTACGTTGCATGCCACCCGGCAAAGATGGCAGAATTCGTAGTTTGCGCGAGACGGTTGGCCTGGGAACGCCTCCCTGGGGCGGCGATCTAGAGGAGAAAGCTCTGCTTTTAGGGGCGGAGTCTCTGGCGGGGCATGTCACGGTATCATGTCGCCTGGAACAGATTGGAGATCTGAGAGTCAACAGGACGTTTCTTCCTGCCTATCAGGTCGAGCATGAGGTGAGCGCGGTGGCTTGCCCTATTATGTATGCCAGCCACGTCGCGGGCTGTCTCCTGCTTTCCTGCACCCAGCCGAACTATTTTCTGCCCGAAGATCGGCTCTCCCTTGTTCGCGGCTATACTCACTTGCTTGCCCTTGCGTTCGAGCCAGATGATTTCTACTCACCCCAGTGCTTTGATTTGCGGATCATGCCTCCCCCCAATATTCAAGAGCAACATCTCGCTGGCTTCCGTATGCGAGTGCTCAAACTGATGCAGGGGTCATCTCATTCACAGTCGCGTCTGGCAAGTCCGCAGGCTGAGCAACTGGCCTGGCAACAATTGGAAGAGACGCTGCTGAATCTCCCTCCCGCTCTAGACGAATAGCCACGGGGAGAGCATTAGAAGATATTTGATCTATCCAGGCAAGCAGCGTCATCAGGATAGAGCGCAATGCCATTGATACTGATTGATCGTTTTAATCTCGATCTTAAGCAAGCACAACAAGCAGCGATAGATGCCGGACGCCTGCATAAGCGTGACGAGCTGGCTCTGCTTGAACCTGAACAGTTACGTCCCCTGGCCTTGTTCAGCCTGCTGATGTTGGTCGCTGGCGCGGTGTTTTTTGTCGGGCTGAACCTTGCGGCATACTACTGGCAACAGCATACGCTGGCCTTCGGCACTACCTTCTGGGGAGGACTGTTGTGGTTTGGCATCAATGTGCTGGCCTACATCCTGGTTTTGCCTCTCCATGAGCTAATCCATGCGCTGGCCTTCCTGTTGTGGGGCGGTACACCACACTTTGGCGCGAAGCTGCCGCTCGCACTCTATTGTGGAGCACGCGACCAGCTTTTCCGGCGCAATCAGTACCTTGTGGTCGGGCTGGCCCCTCTGGTCGTGATTACGCTGGCCGGGGTCGTGCTCACGCTTGCTGCCCCAGTCCTTGCTTCGTATCTGCTCTTTGCCCAGATCGGCAATATTTCTGGAGCCGCGGGCGACCTCTGGACGGTGCTACGGCTCTTACGCCAACCAGCAGGAACGGTGGTGGAAGATACCGCTGTCGGCTACCGGGTATGGGAAGTCTTGCTGAATTGACTTTCTTTAACCTTTATGCTACAATTTTTCCACATATGATATAATGTCTCATTAGTAGTTGATGAAAGATCAGGATTGCATGTCTATTAGCCCTGAAACCATTCTGAACGCTTTTAAACAGCAGGGACTGCGTATCACCACGCCTCGCCGTACCCTGGCGCTGCTCCTCAGCGAAACCGTCGGAGTAGATTTTACCGTTGAGGAGCTATGGGATATGGTGCTAAAGCGCGAACCGGCGATAGGACGGGCAACTGTTTTCCGCGCCGTTGAGATCTTACAGGAACTGCAACTGCTTGATCGGATCGAATTTGCCGATGGTTCGCACCGTTTTCGTTTCTGTCACGACGCTGGTCAGCATCACCACCATGTTACCTGCTCTGGCTGCGGCAAAGTGGCGGAAGTGCAAACCTGTTTAAGCGTAGAGCAGATTGCCAACATCGCCAGTATGGCAAATTTTGCTATTGAAGGTCATCGCCTTGAATTTTTTGGCCGTTGCGCCAATTGCCGTCCATAGCAGCATTGTTGACCTCGTCCGGCAATGCTTTCTTGCTGCCTGACAGTGCTAGAATAGCGTGTAGTAGTTCATGCCAGAATTACCAGAAGTTGAATATACAGCGCGTCAACTGCGTGCCTCCATCGTAGGAACAACCATTCGTCAAGTACACGTCTTTTGGCGACGAACGCTTGGCCGTCCTGATCTCCCAGATTTTCTGGCGCAGATCGTCGAACGACACATTGAAGGCGTCCGACGGCGCGGCAAATTTTTGTTGCTCGATCTTAGTGGCAATCTCTTCCTCTCCATCCATCGTCGTATGACCGGTAACCTGCTGCTGCTCCCGCCTGGCTGGTGCATTGATACCACGTTACAACAGCAGGACGCGGTCGCCTGGAACACAAAGGGACCGAGCTTCCATCTAACATCCGCCGCCGATGAAGTTTCCCATCACCCTGAAACGGACTATTGTCGCGTCTGTTTCGATCTCGCCGATGGCAGACGTTTGCTTTACACCGATCCCCGCAAGTTTGGGCGCATCGAACTCTGGTCGCGTGAGGATGAGAAGCAACTCTTTGCAGCATTGGGACCGGAGCCGTTAAGCGAGGAGTTTACGGTAGCACGGCTCAGCGAAGGATTGATGCGGCACCGCACAGTCGTCAAGCAGGCGCTATTGAATCAGAGCATTGTCGCGGGTGTAGGCAATATCTACGCGGATGAGGCGCTCTTCTATGCTCATATTCATCCCTCACGCCGTAGCGATAGCCTTACTCCTGACGAGGTCGGGGCACTGCGAGAAGGAGTTGTTGCGGTACTCACTAAAGGTATTGAGCATGGTGGAACCTCTTTCAACGATTACCGCGATCTATGGGGCGAGGCTGGCGACAACTATAACCATGTTCGCGTCTACCAGCAAGATGGTCAGCCATGTCAACGTTGTAGTACCATCATTGAACGCATCGTTGTTGCCCAGCGCAGCACCCACTTTTGCCCCCATTGTCAAATCCTTACTGGGGAGTAAAAAATGCCGGGGTACAGGCAATGTTCGTTCCCGCGACATTAAAAGAGACATCAACAGTTGTGGGAACGCCTCTTGGTTGGCGGCCCTGGAGTGGCAGCGTAAAGCTCACATATCCTCCAGCATCGCTCACCGCCTGCTTACCAAGTGGCACATCATTACCCCGGAAGTGAGCTACTGCTTGCGCGTTCGCTCCTGCTACACCCTTGATATCTTTCGTTATTTTAGCATAAATAATAATCGTACTAAAGGAGCCAGGAGCATTATTTGATGACCACGCTCCACAACGGTACGTAGGAACGGCAGGAACTGGAGAGGTTTGCGCTTGAAACCCTTTATCGATGGTAACGGTCTGTTGTGGTTTAATCTGGGTGGCAGTACTGCCGCATGCGATCAGCATCACCGACAAACAGGTAAGCAGAATACTGCATATAAAATGGTTAATATTTTTCATCACGCTCTATCTAATGCTAGCTTCATCACACACAAAAACATGCTACTATAGTAACGTAGGAACCGGTGGCAGGAGATACCGTACCTAGTATATCACATCCCAAATATCTTAATAATATTTTTTTATCTCAGCCTTGTTATCGTCCGTCTCCTCTTGTATAATTTATTATATTGGGAGGAACTTGTTGTAACATGCTTTAGGTGATACGCCTATCATAAGAGGAAGCAGAAGTATTCCCACTCTCTTTAGGGAAGTTCACCAATGTGGGATTACGAAAGCCAGGCTAACATATGTTGCGTATAAATGAGTACATACTTCTAATAGTAAGAAAAGTACTATATAACCGCTCATGAGTAGTATTGTGCTACTGTTGGCTTGCTGATTGTGATAGACTATGTTACACTATCACTTGTAATGGGGCTCCCAACGAGTAATGCTTATGTAGAGGTCTATTCGAGGTGTGATTTTTGTGAACTACGAAGATAACGAGCAACTAGAACTCTTACACCATCTGCTTGGTGATGGACATTTCGGGCAAATTGCAGGGGAAGAGGAACAGATGAACGAGCGGGAAGGAACGTTTGATACTTCAAGGGGCACACAAGAATCGCCAGGCTCTTTAGACGCTCGGCATTCCTCTTCGGACCTGGAAATCCGTCCTGATACTGCCCGTGAGCAACGCAAAGGTGCCCCTGAGGTTATTTTCGGTGAAACGAAGGAAACCGCACAGATCATTGCTATGGCACAGATGCTTCTTGCCAAAACAGGGAGAGCTGTGATTAGCCGTATGTCGCCGGAGGCATTGAATGCTGTCCAGGCGGCATTTCGCGATGATGTTGTACGTACTCGCGAAGTGGCACACGCTATGGTGATTTATCGTGCGGACTATGTACGGAGGAATACCGGTGGGCATGTGGGGGTGATTAGCGCCGGAACATCTGATATTCCAGTAGCGGAGGAGGCAGCTCTCATCGCCGAGGAGATG
This sequence comes from Ktedonobacteraceae bacterium, assembly GCA_035764225.1. Lineage (GTDB taxonomy): Bacteria > Chloroflexota > Ktedonobacteria > Ktedonobacterales > Ktedonobacteraceae > DASRHT01. The sequence goes on along the minus strand of DASTZT010000687.1, from coordinate 3,141 downwards.
GGATGCCAGGTCACCTGTATCTATGATGTGGGGGTTGCGGGATTGCATCGCCTCATAGGGCCATTGCGTGACCTGCTTGCTCATGATGTGGATGCCATTGTGGTTGCTGCTGGCATGGATGGTGCATTGCCTTCAGTTGTAGCAGGGCTGGTTCCTGTTCCTGTTATTGGTCTACCAACGTCGATTGGCTATGGTATGGGCGGCAAGGGGATTGCCGCATTGCTTTCGATGTTGCAAACGTGCGCGCCGGGTCTCTCGGTGGTCAATATCGATAATGGGGTTGGCGCAGGCATTACGGCTGCGTTGATTGCCAATCGGGTGGCGCAAACGCGAGAACATCAGTCGCAGTAGGGAAGCAGCGAGATGTTCTAAATGAGAATGTCTCACCGCGTTGTATGTTGGGCAAAAGTGGGAGTACGAAGTTTAAGAGAGGCGGGACCTTCTATGGCAAATAACAAACGTGGACCCGAACCGGGCTCGCAAAAAGCGAAGCATGGTGGTCAGGCTGTACGTGAGAAGTACGGACCAGAGTTCTACTCAAAGATCGGTAAGAAGGGCGGCGACACTGTCAAAGAGAAGCGCGGCCCCCAATTTTATGCCGAGATTGGAAAGAAGGGGGGCGAGTCTACGAAACGTCAGCAAGGTTCAGAGTTTTATTCCAGGATTGGGAAGAAGGGCGGTGAGCGTGGACGTGCTGTTACTAATCATAGTGACAAGGATTAATTCCGTTACTTTCCAATAGTTGTAGCGAGAGACCCTCTACATGTCTGGTTCCCAGGTCCGTGCCACTGGGCATTAGACATGTAGAGGGTCTCTCTTTTGTTACTCATCAAACCGTTTCAAAAACGGCGGCACGTCAATGGCATCGTCATCAGGGTCGGCCTGTTGCCGTCTTAGCATCTCCTGACGACGGCCCATGCTCCGAATGCCACGCAGATCGTTCAGGCTACGCTGTTGCCGTGCGGGAGGACCGGGCTGCACAGATGGTGGCATGCGTGTAGGCGGCGGCGATGGCGGCATACTCGGTGCCATTGGTCGCACTTGCGGGGTCATCGGCGCTCTCTGAGCTGTCCCGGCCTGTCCCATCGCATTGCGCGTCCCCGGCTGCTCCATGCGTATCGCCTGAATGCGGGCCGTCGGGATCTCGTCCATCCCGGCAGCGATCAACGTCACCCGGATCGCATCCTGCAAGGATGGATCGATTACGGCTCCAAAGGTAATGTCTGCCGAGCTATCAATCGACTCGCCAATCCGTTCCGCGACCTCGTTGACCTCAAAAAGCGTCATATCCTCACCGCCGCTAATATTAAACAGGACACGTTTCGCGCCCCGAATCGTGACGTTGAGGAAACCACCAGCAACCGCTTCCTCGGCGGCCCGCTGGGCACGGTTGCGCCCCTGGCCCTGCCCTATGCTCATCAGCGCGGTCCCCGCCTCACGCAGCACGCTACGCACATCGGCAAAGTCCACATTGATCATTCCCGGCACATTAATGACTTCCGCGATCCCCTGCACGCCCTGGCGGAGCACATCATCGGCGATTTTAAAGGCATCGGAGAGATTGCGGTCACGATCTACTGTGCTCAGCAAGCGATCATTGGGAACGGTAATCAGCGCATCGATCTCCGAGCGCAATTCCGTCAATCCTTGCTCCGCAATGCGCCTGCGGCGCGTGCCTTCAAAGGTAAATGGGAAGGTGACGATGCCAACAGTAAGCGCACCAAGCTTTTTGGCAATTGAGGCCACGACCGGAGCTGCCCCCGTGCCTGTGCCTCCGCCCATACCGGCGGCAATGAATACCAGATCCGCATTGCCAAGAGCGGCACGAATCTCGGCGGCGCTTTCAGTGGCGGCACGCGCCCCTACTGCCGCATTTCCCCCCGCGCCCAGCCCTTTTGTGTGGTGCTGTCCCAGGCAAATACGCTGTTGCGCCTGTGAAAGCGTCAAGACCTGGGCATCGGTGTTCAGGGCGATAAAGCGTACACCTCGTACTCCGGCATGAATCATGCGCCCAACCGCGTTCATCCCACCCCCACCGACACCGACTACAGCAATATCAACGGCATGTGGACCTTGCAGCTGCCTTGAGAAGGGGGAGCGAGCAGAAATGGTATCTTCATCGGTGTAACGCTGATCCCAGTCTGACCGGACACGCTCATCACGCTTCTGCAAATCCTTCCCCTCCACCTCGTGCCGGAGAACGGCCCACTGGTCTTCTGGCTCCTCATATACGTCTGGCCTGGCTCTGGCCTTTTCCGCCCACGCCTCCAGGGACGGATTCCGCTTATACGCATCATGCGACATTGGCTGCATACACACCCCCATTTCCTCTCGTAGAGATGATGGCACCGGTCACCTTTCACGGGCAAGTGCCGCCGTCGTTTTTGGTCGAGGCCGATCAGGTTTAAGCTGTTGCCTATACAAGCTCCCACGCTTGAATATAGCGTCCCTGACGTTAAAAAGTGCTTTCACCCGCATTGTAACAAGAGTGTCAAGGGCGTATGTTATAGTTGATCCTGTTTCATTGCGGAATGTTCGCCTCTATTATGAATAACGTACGAAAACAAGAAAAGTGCTAAACCTTGTGGGGGGTAATAACAGCTAGACCACTTCGGAGGATGGCAGGGGGATGGGGAGGAACCATAAAGCGTAGCTATGCCTGCCGAAGTGGTGTAGCAATCTTTACTCCTTCTTAAGTGAGAAAGAATCTGTACCAGCTTTCGCTGCTTTTTTCTCCTTTTGAGCTTCTCTCTTTTGTTTGTTTGATTTGGGAGGCGCTTTCTGCACCTTCCTCTGTTCTTTATTTGCCACGATATGTACCTCCTAATCGCGTTGTACAGATCACTGCAACTGTCATGCATACTACCATTGTAACAGATTATTTAACGGAAGGTGTAGTACAGGCTCGAATCATGGACGTTGAGACTGCTCCAGCAGCCGCTGTTCTTCATACGTAGCCAGTACATGCGTAATCATCCGTAACACATTTCCAATATCCATTGGTTTACGTAGTTGATAGATCCCGCGCTGCTCAAGCTGCTGAACTGGCAAGGTCGCGCTCATCATAATCGTCGGAATCCCTCGCGTCTCCTCGGACTGTTGGAGACGGTCAAAAAGCTCCAGCCCGTTGAACCCTGGCAA
>DASTZT010000686.1:0-7934 GCA_035764225.1 Ktedonobacteraceae bacterium | reverse complement strand
AGCAACGTTTTGCCCAGTCCTGGCACGCCTTCTAGCAGCACATGGCCGCCAGCCAACAAGGCCAGGAGCAGTTCGCGAATCACGCGTTCCTGCCCGATCACAATGGTGCGTAGTTCCTGCTCCAACTTATTGGCGGTTTCGATAAATGTGGCGATAGCGGCCTCATCAGGCTCCTCTTGCCGTGCTGCTATCCCACCGCCACGCGCCTCCTCATCTGCTACGGATGTATTTATGTCTGCGGATGTATGTTCACCGGTATTTGCCATAATATATTATTGCCCTTCTAAGGTATCGAAGTAATTATGAACCAGATCTTTCATGTCGGGGGAGACGTTGCTATTGTCGATAGCATCATGGGCCATCTGGTTGTACTGCTCAATGACCTGCGAATAGGGAACGGAGTTGCCAGGAATAACGATGCCATTATTATTGTCGTTCGTTTGTGTACTGCTGCCCTGGCCTATTTGCCCAGGAATCGTCACCTGCTCAGTTTTTCCTTGCTGGTTCCCTGCTCCATTGCTGCCTCCCGTTCCACCAGTGCCCTGTCCCCCCTGACCTTGCCCTTGACCCTGGCCCTGGCCTTGCCCTTGACCCTGGCCTTGCCCTTGCCCTTGTCCCTGACCCTGGTTTTGTCCCTGGCCTTGCCCTTGACCCTGGCCTTGCCCTTGTCCCTGGTTTTGTCCCTGCCCATTGTTGTTTGTGCCATCTGTAGAGGCGGCGAGGGAATTCGCCAGGTCTTGCAAGCTTTGGGATGCCTGGCTAATAGTTGTATCGTTGGCCTGGGAAGCGGCATCCTGGGAGGCGGCAGACGCTAGTGTACTGGCTGCGTCGGCGATGTCGCTGGAGTTGCCGCTGGCAACGGATTTTGCCAACTGGTGCAGAGCGGAACTGAGGTCAGGATTCTGGCTGGCCTGGTTCGCCGCCTGTTCAATTTGTTGGGCCAGTGCGCTGCGCTGCTGGGGCGTCATCTGGCTCACTTGCGAAGCCAGATTCTGTAGCGCCTTTGCCAATGCCTTGCTGTCGTTGTTGGCCAGTGCCTGACCAAGCGCGTTTAAGCTTGCATTCTGGCTGTTTTGCAGCGATGCGCTGGCGGCTGCGTGTCCCTGAGAGCGATTGGCGGCTTGCGGATTGTGGAGCTGATCGAGCTTTGCCTGAGCATCCGCGATGGCCTGTTGCGCTTGCGAAGGGTTCTGGGTTTGCTGGAGCTTGGCCTGTAAATCTTGCAAAATCTGATTGATCTGTTGCTGCTGAGCTGGGGTCGTATTGGGCTGCTGGGTCAATTGCTGGCGTATTTTGTCGATGGCTTTGACCTGGCTGGCAATTTTGGCCTGGAACGCTGCCTGTTGTTTCACGATGTCGTTCATCGGATTGGGCAAAACGATCAGGAGCGCGAGCACCAGAATCATCAGCCCTGACAGGATCAGCGTTGGGCGAGGAATGCGCAAGGAGATGGCCCGTGCAGGCGTGTATTGCGCTAGCTGCTGAAGGGCATCTTGTCGCTGCAACCTGGCGAGCACGGAGGATTGGTCACGCAACTCCCAGGCCGTACCCATGCGATCATGCAGGGAAAGGTGGGTATCGACAATTCTGGACGAGCCGGCCAGCGATGGACGGGTCCAGAGCGCAATCCCCAGCGTCAGGACAAGGCAAGCCACGCCACAGCCAAGCGCCCAGTCCAGAGCCGCGGCCCAGGGAACGAGACGTGAAAGCAGCAAGACGAGGCATGCCAGAAGCAGCCCGGCGACGATCCCTCTTGTGAACCAGTTCAGTACATAGCGCAGACTGAGCCGTTTGCGCCAGGGCTGTAAAGCCACCATGATGCTCTTGGCATCGAGTGGTGCCTGTGTGATCTCCGCTATCCGCGATGGCATCAAAGTAGCCATAAAATCGAGCCTTTCTTGAGCGGTTCCCCTCTATGGTAACGCCGATATTGTTGCTTCTTCCGACGATGTATGCTGCACAACGTCGTATGGAGCCTTTCTAGCTCGTGGCAGGCGACCAAGCGTGTTGGGCTTGACGGTCCACAGGCAGAGCAAAAAAAGTAGGGCTGTAACTATGACGCTGATAACGGTATAGGCGAGCCAGGGAGCGATAGACAGCTTCGCGAAGCTATAATTACCGATAGCAGCCCCGGATGGAAATGTAGTGAAAAGGACATAGACCGGATTCCAGATAAACATGATCGATGGACGGTTGCCAGAAACCAGACTGCTGCCGAAAGCGGGACTGGAAATCAGAATAATATAGAAAATGATCAAAGGAAGCACCAGCCACGCCAGGGCTGACATATAGGCGATAGCGGTAGAGGCTGCCGGGCGGCGAAAGATCGTCGAACAGAACAGCCCGAAGGTGCCAATCATGATCGTGGTTACGCTATAGATCAGCAGCGCGATCAGCAGCTGAGCTGGTCCGATGCCGCCGAAGAAAAATACCAGGCTAAAAAGCGGGACGGAAGCCGCGATCAGCAGGAAGGCATTCATCAAGCTCGCGAGCAGCTTGCCGCCAACCAGAGAGAGCGATGAGAGCTGCGAACAGAGCAGCATATCGAACGTCTGACGCTCTTTCTCTCCATTAACTGTGGTGGAGGTAAAGGCGGGCGTAATAAAAATGAGCAAGAAAAGCTGCATAACCGAAAGGATATAATAAAGATTCAGTCCAACATTACTCAGCCCTGAACCGTTGATAGTATTGCTAGAGCTAAAGGCATTAAGCGAGAACCAGCCTATCAGGCCCATCAAGAGAATATAGGCAATAATCACCCAGACGGTGCGTTCACGTCGCAGGCTCAGACGCAGTTCTTTTGTAAGAAGAGCAAGAAAGGTCATGACTGGCTACTTCCTTCCGTGATACTCATAAATACCTCTTCTAAGCGACCTCCGCCGCTGCGTGGTGCGAAGGTGACAACGGGGATATCATGTTTGAGCAGCTCAACCAGGACGCCATGTAAAGCTGCATCATCACCACTAAAATCGGCCTGGATCAGATTGCCTTCGTTATTGGTGACATTATTCATGTCAGCAAAGCCTTTGAGCGCCTCAATGGCTTCAGGAATGCGTTCGGGAGCGAGAAGGCGAATTTCAAGCTGGCGAGCACCTCCAATGCGATGAGAAACCGTCTCGACATCGCCGGAGACGATCAGGCGTCCGTTTTGCATAATCGCGATATCGGTACACATTTCGGCCAGTTCGAGCAGAATATGTGAACTGATCACGATAGTTTTGTGCATGCCTTGCAAGGTGCGCAGGAGTTCGCGCAACTCCACTCTAGCGCGTGGATCAAGCCCCGAAGCTGGCTCATCGAGCAGCAGCACTTCAGGGTCGTGAACCAGAGCGCGGGCGAGGCAGAGGCGTTGTTTCATACCGCGCGATAATGTCTCAACCAGGGCATCACGTTTCGCGCTCAGATCAACCAGTTCGAGCAGATCGGTCACGAGCGTGGCCTGTTTCTGGCGGGGGATGCCGTGAATGCCCGCGTAGAATTCGAGATATTCAGTTGAGGTCAAGTCGGGGTAAACGCCGAAGAAGTCGGGCATGTACCCAACTTTGCTCTGGATCACGGAAAGGGACTTATCAACCTCTTTTCCATTGAGCCAGACCTTGCCTGACGAAGGAAAAAGCAGTGCCGCCAGAATGCGCAGCAGCGTCGTCTTGCCCGCGCCGTTAGGGCCGATCAGACCATAGATGGAGCCTCGTGGTATCTCCAGACTAAAATCGCTCAGGGCATGGACGTTGCGGTAGGTTTTTGAGATATGTTCTATTTTCATAATCGTATCAGTTGATACGGAAGCGGTTTGTGTCATGAGTTTCTGCATCTCCTTGTAATTCCGCCCGCCGTAGCTCCCCGATTCATCGTGGGAGTGCTAGCCGCGCTAGCCGCGTTGGCGGGCGGAGGGAAATCCCTCCTAACTCGAAACAGAGCCTTGTAGCTGTAGTTGCGGTTTGCTGAAGATGATCGTTCCTTGAGTATCATCCTCATTGGCAAGCTGCAACAAGATTCGACCATTGGGACCAATGTAGGGTTGAGCATTGTTCACTGCGAGCGCGGCCTGATTGAAGGTGAACGCATCCCATGTGCCCGTTCGCCAATTGTATAGATAGGCGTGGAGATGGTCGATAGTAAGCTGTTGCCCTGATCCGGCTGGTCCAACAGGGCCGATGGGAGGAGCGCCGCCGTTGATGCTATCGAGTGGATCTGTCAAGGTAAAGGAGCCGGGATGCAAGCCGGAGATGCTGGGCAGCGCGTATTCAAAGGTGACGCCGCCGGTATTGGCGCTCCCACTCGTCATTTGATAGACGCCGGGAATGGTCATCTGTAGGGTGCTTCCCTGATTTTGTATATCAACAACACGGCCTGTAATGAGGCTGGAGGGTACATTCACTGTGCCGGTGAAATTGACATCGAGTGGGGCCTGGACAAAGACCTCCTGCGATGTCGTAGTATAGCTTCCGTTAACGGTGGCGTTGCTTTCGTCGCTGGGTAAGTGGTCAGCCCAGCCAATAAGTGTTACCGCGGCACCGGGGATCAACAAAGGGTCCGCCGTCGTGAGCTGGGGGCCACCACCACTCAGGACGGTGATAGAGCCAGAGGTAACCAGGGAAGCCTTGAAAGTGCTACGAACAGAAATTGCTCCCTGATAGCATACTCCGCCCGTACTGCAGTAGGCATAGGCACCGAACTCGCCGCTTAATGTTGAGAGCATAGCCATGCGACGTTGTAATTCGTTGGGCGAGGAATTGTTATAGGTATAGGGGCTATACGGTGCGGATAAGCCACGACTGCTCGTGATCTGATCGGCGAGCGAGGGCTGATTTGTTCCCGTAGCCGGTGGGTTATTAGTGATCGTCAGGTTAACCCCTTTGCTCTCGCCTGCTGCCAGGTGCCCAACGGAGACAAACTGGTTTCCCATCAGCAGGTAGACATCGCTCAGGCCATAGGAGAGCGTATTTGTGACCGTTCCTGTCAGGGTATTGTTCTGAACTGCCAGGTGAGAGATAATGCCGCCGCTTACCGGGTGATCGCGGTGGGAAACAACCGAGCGGAGCGTCCAGATATCGACCCCTTGCAAATTCACATCAGTGCCATCTTGCGTGGATGTAATGGTGGTGAGCTGAGGAGTCAGCGCTCCCTGAGGGCTACGAAACTGCGCATCTTCGGTGGATTGAACCAGATTGCTGCCGGGGATGTGGACCTGGAAATCGCCATTATTGGGCACAAAAACCCCGACGTAAGTGGAAGTATGGGCTATTGAGCCCGTTGTGCCCGCTCGGCTGAGCTGAATCACCGAGATGCTGCTGCTCAGGATAGAGCTACCCTTTTGTTGCAGAGCGAGACCATAGCTCAGTAACGAGAAAACAACAATCGTGCTCAGGATGATGCGCCAGCTCCAACTGCGGTTTTTGAATCTTCTCACCAGGAAAAAGCGCACAGGCCCCAGGATCGCCACATAGCTCAGCAGGAGCACGAGAATGATCCATGTAGAAGGAATGGCGCTTGGGAAGAGCGACTGGAGCAGCGTTTCCATTCCTCCAAAGGGTTGTACAAACTGGCCGGGGGCAACGTTGTTCGCCGTGCTGGAATAGAGTAACTGATTGCCCAGGAGGCGCGTCAAGACACCTTTCCATAGCGTGGTTGTGCCTGACCAGGTAGCAAGGGGATCGAGCGCGGGATCGAAAGCGAGATAATAGACCTGTCCCTGCTCCTGAGAAGCCTGGACCATCAATGGCGTGGTGGCAGATGAGAGGATCACGGTGCCGTCAGGGTGAGTAGTAGCGGTGCTGATCGCGATGGGTGCTGGAGCTGCATCAGAAACTTTATCCTGGCTCGGACCGCTCCTGGTCGGACCGCCAAGCGGGAAAAGATGCGTTCCTGTTGGTAAGGTAGCCGTTCCTGTAAGCGTAACGGGCAGAAGGTTGGCGATTGGCTCAAGCGTATGACGCCACTCCGGGCCGCCAACGGTAACCAGCTTGCCGCCCTGTTGGACCCAGTTTTGGAGCGCCGTCAATTGGTCCTGATTTAATGAACTGGTCGTGAAATTGTCAATAATAATAACGTCGAAGTTCTTCAGGGCTGCCGCGATAGTTGGCATCGTGTTTGCGCTCAACGGCTCTACCAGGATCGAGCCGCCCTGATTCTGATTAGGCAGAGGGACATTGGTAAGGGTGCCCAGGCCGGGCGTCTGGTCGGAAAGGAAGCCGACGTAAGTATCGCTGGCTCCAAGCGAGCGCAGGGCTGTGGACTGGGTCGTCACCTGATGGTTATTGGCGTCGAGCAGATCCACATTGATGCTCTGCGTGATGCCTGGGGAGCCAAAGGTGAAAGGGACGTAGAGCGTTACCTGTTTTTGTGCGCCGTTCGGCAGGTTCACAGCAGCCTGATAAATATATGTGGACCCGGCACTTCCCGGTCCTGAGAAGAGTGAGGAAGTATTAACAGAAACTTTGCCAGTAAAATCCGGTCCATCGTTATGCAACGTCACCTGGATAGGCGTCCAATTGCCGTCGCGGTAGCGTGAACTAAAGCCCGCCTGGACTTGCATAGTTGGCCCCGCCAGTGGAGTGATCAAGGTAGATGTTTTGTTAATGGCATGGGCAGATGCGCTTAAAGGGAATAAAAGTAGGGTGAGAGCAAGGGCAAAACAAGCTCCGATAAGTACGCGTATCGGCGTACCAGAATGAGGCCGATGGTGTATTGTCATGGTCGGGAGCCTCTCTTTAAAAAAAGTATACAGTATGTTTTTGTTGGAAAATGCTATCCCTACAAAGCTGTATTCTCTATAGTAGTATAGCTGGTTATCTGAATTTTACCAGGGTCAAATGCACTATTTTGCTGAGTTGCAGCTAGTATATATAACGTTCTTTGGGGTGGTTTTGTTGCAGAAAAGAGCCTTGATAGAGCTATATAGGTTATCTGCGCCTCTCCGGTGAGTCAAAATATCTGCCTTGAAAGAAAGCTATTCTTGCTGTGGAGCGAGAACTTTGACGCCGCCGGGTCCGCCGATTACTGCTTCCTGTGCCATATTCAGGAAGAGTCCCGTTTCCAGCACGCCGACGATAGCGTGTATCTGAGCGTCCAACGCGGCTGGATCGGCTATGCCATTGGGGAAGGTGCAATCGAGGATAGCATTGTGGTTGTCGGTGACAAAGATTTGTTCTCCCTGCTGTCGTATCTGTACTATGGCTCCGAGGGCCTCCAGGCGTTGTCGTACCGGCGTCAGCGCAAAAGGAATCACTTCGACCGGAACAGGGAAGTGGTGTCCAAGCTGTGAAACATATTTGGTCTCGTCAGCAATGATAACGAAGCGGCGTGCAGCGGAGGCCACGACCTTCTCACGGAGCAGCGCGCCCCCGGCTCCCTTAATTAAACGAAGCTGGCTATCGATCTCATCGGCCCCATCGATACAGAGATCGAGAGTGGGATGGGCGTTGAGATCTGTCAGTGGAATAGCTAAATTATGTGCCAGCTCGTAGGTAGCCTGTGATGTAGGAACAGCGCCGACGATCTGGAGGCCATCCTGAAGGCGGCGAGCAAGAGCGTAGATGAGATACGTAACCGTTGAGCCTGTGCCAATGCCGATCACCATGCCATCCTCCACCAGCTTTGCCGCTGCATTGCCAGCCAATTGTTTCCATGTATCCCGCTGTATATCGTGTTGCATCATCACGCTGTTCCCTCTCTTAAATAAGACGCTGAGAAAATGCTGAGTGTTAAGAAAACTCTCTGTTAATAGCTAACCGAGATTTGCCTATACTCTTTATAATGGTTATATTAAATGTCATTGGAATGAGAATCGTCCTTAAATTCATCAATCTCATTTTTTGTAACCTGCCTTCCTAGATGCTTGCTAAAGCCATCTAAGATACGAGCTCTCATAAGCCGACTAATGCGTTCACCTTTCTCTGCTCGTTGGATGGTAGATATTCCTACATCAGATAAAC
>DASTZT010000685.1:0-8647 GCA_035764225.1 Ktedonobacteraceae bacterium | reverse complement strand
GTCGAAGGCCTTTACTGCTCAGCAAATTGAGATGTTGCGTCATTCGTCGTGTCAGCGCCGGGTTGTTGCTTATTTGAGTATAGGGCAGGCCGAGTCGTACCGGGGTTATTGGCAACCGGGCTGGAAAGAGGGTTCTCCTGTCTGGCTGGCCGGGCCTGATCTCGATTGGAATCAAAATTACTGGGTGCATTACTGGGATGCCGCCTGGCAACGTATCGTTTACCACTACCTTGATGCCATTATTGCCGCTGGTTTTGATGGTGTGTACCTTGATCGTATCGACGCGTATCAAGAGGATTATGCGGCGGGACATGAAAGTGATATGGTACGTTTTGTCAGCAATATTGCTCAATATGCCCGCTCGCATTCGACTTTAGGAGAAGATTTTGGCATCATCGCCCAAAACGCGGAAGATCTGGCCGAGGATCACCCTGATTATGTGCGCCTGCTCACAGGCATCGGGCGCGAGGAGGTTTATATCCAGGCCACCAATCAACCAACTTCGGCAGCAATGCGCAGTGCCGTAGAACACAACCTGGATTACTTTCGGAAAAATAGCCGGGCAGGACTGGTACTGACCGTTGACTATGCCACTGATGCTGCTATGATACGTATGGCTTATGATCGTTCCCGTGCTAAAGGGTATATCCCTTATGTGACGCAGGTTGACCTTAATCATCTCCAACTCAATGCTAGTTATGAACCTGTTTGCCAGCCAATCGTTCCATCTTCGTGATTTGCTATTGTAGTTTGTACTAATTCTAGGAGGCGAAACAATGCAAATTCGACATTTCGGCCCGGAACTCAAAATCAAAATTCGGGGGAATCACCCTGGCCTTTATGGCGTTCCCATCCAAATGAATCGCACACGCATTCCTGCCGATAAACTGGAAGAGTTTGCCCAACGCGTCAACGGTATGCCCATATTGCTGGATGCGGAGCTTCAGGTGGAAGCGATGTACTTTGAGCCGCACGCCTCCATCGAGGAGCATGCAACGGATCATCCTGTACTCTTCCTGGTCATCAGCGGTCAAGGGATGGTGCGCATCGGCGGTTCTGCGGGCGAGACGCGCAAAATTCAGGCTGGTGACGCCGTCCTCTGGCCCGCTCACATCGATCATACCGTCTGGACGGACGATGAGGAACTGAGCGCGATTGTGATTAACGCTCCTGGCGAAACTGCTTAGGTTAAGCAGTTTGAAAACAAAGAAACTGTGTTATGAAAAGTGGAAAGGGTATCAATTTATGAATGCTTCACCGGATTTTGAACGTATCAAGCAGATCAATATTCTTGGTCGAGAATACTGGAGCGCGCGAGATTTACAGGTCGCGTTGGGCTACGAATCCTGGCAAAATTTTGAGAAAGTTATTAAAAAAGCGATGATCGCAGCTACTTCACCTGAGATCAACTTGGTGTTAAAAGACCATTTTAACGATCTCATTAAAATGGTCTCGATTGGCTCAGGAGCGAAGCGCAAGACCAAAGATTACTTCCTTTCAAGACGGGCCTGTTATCTCATTGCCCAAAATGGCAATCCTGAAAAACCGGAGATTGCCGCTGCTCAGAACTTTTTTGCCTTCACAGCAGAAGTTTATGATATGCAACAGGCCCGACTCGAACAAGAGCAACGCCTGGCTCTGCGCCTTAAAGTTGCCGATGAAAATGTACATCTCTCCTCAACGGCAATGCAAGCGGGAGTGCAGTCAGAGAACATGGGTCTTTTTCATGATGCTGGATATCAGGGGATGTACACCATGACTTCTGGTGAACTGGCTATTTTTTGGAACTTGCCAGAGGGAACGGAAATATTAGATGTCATGGGTCCAGAAGGGCTAGCAGCCAATCTTTTCCGCATCACGCAAACGGATGCAAAGCTCAAGCGAGATCAGGTAACGGAAGAAGATACGGCTCTGCTTATTCATCATGATGTCGGCCAGGAAGTACGGCGTGCCATCGAGAATATTCATCAAAAGAAACCAGAGGATCTACCCCGTGCGGCCAGCATCCGTAAGCTCGTCGAAGAGAAGCGCCGTCATACACGCAAACAACTTAAAAAAGCCTCGCTTGATGAGCCAGAAACGTTATTTTAAGGCGACTAGCAAAGATGCATGTTGTGAAGAGGCATACCGGTCAATCCGACTTACGCAGTTGACGGCGCACCCATATGTAACCGCAGGGTGTGGTGATGGCGAACGCAATGATGTAGATCGCAGCAATGCTCCAGAAAGAACCTGCTAGAAGCCCCGAAATTTGCTTCTCCTGCACAACCAGATCTGCGGCGGTGATGGTGAGGATGACGGCGGCTACCAGGATCATCCAGGGTAAGCGTTCGATAATAGCGGATACCAGCGCGCTGGCAATCAGCAAGAAGGTAATGCTGAGCAGCAAACCCAGGATCAGCAAGATCTGATTGCCCTTTGCCAGAGCAGCTACGGCGATGATGTTGTCAAGGCTGGTTGTGGCATCGGCGACGATAATTGTGAGCATGGCGAGAATAAAGCCTCCGCGCATTTGTAAGGCACCGCCGCTCAATCTGTTAAAGAGGGTGTTGGGCTGAACTGCTGTACCTGTTTTCTGAGCCAGATCGTCCTGATGTAAAAGTAATTGCGCGGTGATCGCCAGCAGGAAAACACCGCCCACAGCCTCTAAAATAGGGAATTGTAGGAGAAGAGAGACGGGATAGGTGAGCGAAATACGGAGCGCGATGGCTCCCCCACCCCCAAAAAGGAAAGCTACCCAACGCAGGCTAACGGGCAATTTGGCTGCCACTGCACCAATTACCAGGGCGTTGTCACCGCTAAGAATCAGATCAATCAGAATGATACTCCCAAGTATCGGTAACCAGTTAACCAAACAGACCTCCTTGTCGCGTTAGTCGGTTACTTCTTCACGCGTAACTTGCTCAATGGTTTTCTCTTTGCGCAACCATTGGCGAATCAGACCAACCGGAATGCGATAGCGTATATTGTCTGCGGTATGGCTATACTTTGTGTCTGAGATACTTTCGATGATGTCGGCTTCGAGCAGCGATTTCAGGGCTGCCAGGACGTGTTCACGTTTGTAGGGTAAGTGATGGCGCTGATAAATCTCCTCTATCTCAATCAGAGAGAGCCGATGCCCCTCGTTTTGCCCGCCATGCCCCAGGACGGAGAGCGTAATGCGCTCTTGCCACGTAATGTTGTCCCAGATCCAGTTGAAGTGGAACTGTCCGGTTTGCATGACTTCGTGCAGAACGATATTGACATCGTTGATGGTCACATAGTTTTTGCGCCTATCGTTACAGTGATCGACCAGCGCACGGCAGAGGAGGTGAATCAGGTATGGTTGGTCTGCCGTCAACTGGCGAATCTTCTCTACCGTGTGCGGACCATATTCCAGGTATCCCACTACGGGCCTGGTAATCAAGTCAACAGCTCCCTGGGCGCTTAATTTGCCCAGTTGATAGTGGAGCGCGATGTTGAAGAAGACGGACCAGTAACCTTTGGTAAGTTGCTCAATCTGATGGGTGCCGGAAAGCAGAAAATTCAGATATTGACGGTGCTGCATCAGGCTGCGTAGATACCCAAAAATCTCCACTTCGAGCTTGCCCTTAGAAACCAGCTCCTCCAGCACCTCGAATTCATCGATCAGAATAATGAGGCGCTGGTCTTGCAATTGCGCCTCGACATCATCCAGAAACATATCAAAAGCGAAAGTGGGATCGGCTTCGAAGTTCTTCGGCTCAGGCTGATCTACAAGAATGTCCCTTTTCTTTAGCTCGCGGTAGATATTGAAGGCGATGTTATGAAAAAACTTGCTCACGCTAATCATGTAGGCGTAACGCTGCATATCGATGAGGATGGGAATATGCCGCTCTAAAACCGGGGTGCTGGTCATATGATGCAACAGGGTGGTCTTGCCTGAGCGTCGTTGTCCATAAAGCACAATTACCGTTTTGGCTGAGGTGCGGGTCAGGTTATCCTTGAGAAAAGCGATATCTTTCTCGCGTCCGTAAAACATGCGGCTGTCGTGCGTTGGCGTTCCGGTGGAATAGGGGTTGGGGATATATTGAAAGTCCTGCTGCGATACCTGAAGTTCCAGCCGATTGCCGTAAAGTTCAACATTGATCGCGTCTTCAGAGTCGCCATGAGCAATTTCAAAAACCAGGTTTGGTGAGCTGACGCAGGGCTTGATGATAAATTCCAGTTGGATATCTTCCTGCGCAAGAATCGTTTCGATATCGTAGGTACTGCGACTAACCATATCAAAGTCGTTGCTGTGGAGCAGCGTGATTTTGGCGTTATTGGCTGAACTGCGTCCGGTATTGCTGACTACCAGAACGACGCCTACTTCTTCTTCGTGCCAGGCTTGCTTCGTCTGTAACTCAGCTTTGAGTTCGGCTTTCCCGCGTAGTTCACTCAGTTGCGTCATGACGATAGCACGCCAGCGCTTGAAAAGCCGGATAAACATGTAACGGTCGGGGAGTCGTTGCAGCGGTTCGCCCTGGACCTGCCTGCTATATGCCTGTTCTGCGTATCTGCTTACCTCTTCAATGGCCTCGATGGCTTCTAGCAGTCCGGCCAGGCGATCATCGATACTTTCGCGCGTGAGGTAAATTCTCAGCTTGCGCGTAATAGAACTGAGCTGCTGGAAAACCCGTAGCGCCACCGGGAAATGCTGGTTGTCCGAGCCTGGTTGCAGAGTTAAAACGCAGCGGTACTGGGCCATATCCGCCACAGTATACATGTTAAGCAGGCGATACAGTTCGTTGTAGATTTGCCATGTTTCCTCCCCGTATTTGAGCGAACGGGTATCTTTGAGTACCTTGACCGCTTGGGCAAGCCTCTCCTGTGCCACCGTCTCATCATCCACCTCTGTCATCAGCGGGACAAGGTTCTGGAAAATTTGTTGGGTTGGCGTGGTCGAGGCGTTGTAGCTGATCTGGTAGAGAATCGGAATGGCGATCCCTTTCGCGATCAGCACATAGGTGTATTGCAGCAAGTCTCCCTGATAGATATCAAGAAAATGGGCCAGGGTACGAGCTGCCTCCTGCCGTATCCACTCAGACTCTTTGTCCTGAGCATAGCTGAGCAGCAATTCAAAAATTTTGTGCCTGGATTTCTCATAGGGGGCGTCGATCAGGCGGTACAGCGTTCTGAGTACAGCTCGTCGGACAAATCTGTCGGGGTTGCTGGAGAAGCGCAGCATATGCTCAAAGCCTGCGTCAGCAGCGTACTTGAATAGAGTGAGCAGGTTGTCGATCAGCGTCAGTTTGATATCCTGTTCCTGGTCCAGTGCCAGGTGATTGAGGATGGTGCGCGCTCGCTGGGGGTCAAATGGATAGCGGGCCATCGTTGCCCGAATAAGAGCTTTGCGTACCTCTGGCGCGCTATCATAGATGAATTTTTCCAGGCGCTCAAAGGAGAAATCGGGCTGCTCGGCATATTTGCTCAGAGCAAAGGCGCGTAAACAAGGGTCGGACTGGAGCAGCAGTTCTTCAATCAGGCCCTGGGAAGATGTTGGCCGTTGCAATTCATACCAGCAACGGTTGATGATCTCGCGCAGATGGTGCAGATTGACCACTTGTAGCACGTCCAGGCGATCCTCTGAGCCGAGAGCAATCTCCGCGTGTTTATCTTCGTTAATGTCTTCAACACGGATCACGCGGATGCGGTCATTCGACCTATACTTCCATAGTAGATCGCCTTCGCGGTTAAGCACGTACATATTGCCATCGTCGCAGCCCGCCAGGATCTCCATCTTCTTATCGCCATCAATATCTGCCGCCTCAACCGCCAATAGGCGATCAGGCAAGTAATAGCGCCACTTGAGATGGCCCTGGCAATCCAGTACATGTAAGTTGCGATCCTCTGAACCGACGATAATCTCCACTTTGCCATCGTCATCAATATCGCGAATAGTGATGGCTTGGACGCGGTCCTGAGTGGCATATTGCCAGAGTAGCACGCCTTTTCTTGTATAGGCATAGACATGTGTGCCCAGGCTGCCCGCGACAATTTCAAGGTCTTCATCATTCTCAGTCGTATGCGCGCTCAAAACTCTGATCCCTTGCGGCGTGTGGATGATGTTGCTGGGTGTATCCAGAGTATCCTGAAAAAGATAAATTTTCTTATCTTCGCAGCCCACAATCACTTCCGCCGACTCATGACGGCCCGGCGCATTCACATAAATGCTTGACATCCAATCGTCGATATAGTGCGTACTCTCAGAGATAACCTTGTTGGCCTGACGTGCCCTATTCGTTTGATGCACGCCGCTCAGCACATGGATATGATGATCGGTGGAGCAGACGAGGATTTCAGCCCATCTGCTATGGCTGAGGTAGCCTGTCTGCGTTGCCAGAATCTGGTTGCCAAACACACGCGACCAGAGCAGCTTGCCATAAGAGCTATAAGCCTGAACATCACCCCGGTCTGTTCCGATCAGGATCTCTAATTTCGTGTTTCCTAAAATATCTCCCACACAGAGTGTACGCACATGTCCAACCTGCTCTTTATGCCAGAGGATCTGCGTTCTTTGCTGCTCTAGCCTGAGCGCATTGCGTAATGCCGACAGATATGCCTTCTCTTCTAGCAAAGTTTCCACCTGTTTGAGCGTTATCAATCTGGCCTGTTGCTGGCTCTCTTCTCCCAGGATATCTTCAAGCAGCGTCCGCTCAGACTGGGATAATGTGGTCAGGTCATTGAGTGGAGGCTTGCCCTGCGCCTGATAAGCGCGGCGGATTCTGCGATCCAGCCCGCGAATCAGTCCGACGTGATAAGCATGGACTCGCCCATCTTTGGCTCCCGCGATAACTTCGGACCTGCCGTCGTTGTCAATATCGCAAGCATGGACGCTACAAACGCCAGAACCCAGATAGTGCCGCCAGAGGGTCTTTCCCTGTCCATCCAGAAAATAGATATGTTTATCTTCTGAGCCTGCAAGAATTTCGTTGTAGCCGTCGTTGTCAATATCGGTGACATATAAGGAGAGGAGGCGATTAGCGAAGGAGCGATGCCAGCAAGGAGTAAGGGTTTGCGCGTTGAGGGCGGTCAGATCCTTTGCATCGGTACCAATTAAAATTTCGAGCTGCCCGTCGCCGTCGATATCCGCACAGAAGATAGTGTAGATCTGGTTTTGCATATCCTGGGAGGCGATGCATTGGCCGCTGGCATTCAAGATATAGAGGTAGTTGTCGCCTGAGCCGACCAGGGTTTCAATCTCACCGTCGCCATTGATATCGCAAGAGAAGATGGCTCGAACGCGTCCTCCCGTTTGAAATTTCCAGCGTAACTCGCCATCGGCGGGATCGAGCGCATAGACACAGCGATCTTCTGAGCCAAAAATGATGGCATTAGCATAGCAAACCTGACGGATCACATAGTCCGTATGATACCAGTGAGCTGCTTTATCTGCCTCGTCCGGGCGCTCATTTTTGTCGAACGCGTAAAGATTGCCCGCTCTATCAACCGTCTTCCCATGCTGGTCCAGAGCGTAAAGATTGCCATCGCGCGTGCCCGCTATGATACGTACATTGTTGTTTAATTGTTCCGTTGCGCTGATACCAACCAGCGCACCAACCCAGGTCTTGTTGCCGACGATTCTACGCCAGCGCAGATCCCCTTCCCGGTTGAGTACCTGGATACGGCCATCGCGTGATCCTGCTAATATTTCGATGTTGCCGTCATCATCAATGTCGGTTGTATCAATGCTGGTAACCCAGTTTTTAGCTTTATAATTCCATTGTTCCGCGACCATAGCGAGGCCGAGGCGGAGATTTTCTTGCAGCTCAGAGAGAGCAGTCATAGCACGATCCTTTTGGCCGAGATGCATATTCTTCCAAAGCGTACAACTGGCTCACTGACAGATACTGCCAAAAATGTGCCAGAATCTAGCGAAACGGGCAGAAAATTTTATTTTCCGATATTGAAATAGTCATATTTATAGACTAGTATATAATAACAAGACGTTTTTATACATATATTCCGCGCAAAAATTGTTTCAAAAGAAGGAGAAATAACGAAACGTCGCTCATTTCAGGCTGCTGAGTTATAATAAAAGGACTGGCTTTTTCTGGTTGTACTAGAACGTGAGGCGCACTATGGCGATGGCATCTTCCAATCCTTATTATAATATGACGGCGGTGCGTGACCCGCAGATGTTTTATGGGCGCACCCGCCTGTTAGGAATGCTCTTTTCTGCGCTTGCTAACCGCCAGTGTATTTCCCTGGTAGGCTCGCGCGGCATTGGGAAATCCTCGGTGCTGCAATATATGAAACTGGCGGAGGTCCAGCAGCAGTTTGGCTTTGATTCAAGCCATTATATCCTGGTGTTGATCGATCTGAGGGAATATCTGCGTAAGACTGCCGATGACTTTTTTGATACCGTGAGCAAGCACATTGTAGCTCAATGTCTGGGTCGTCTCGCGGTGAAGCTGCCGGAGGAAGAAGGGGTAGACCAGTTCAGTAGCGTGATCGATCAGGTGGCGGACCAGGGCTTTCATATTGTCTTGCTGATGGACGCGTTTGATAATATCACGCGCAACGATAACTTTGATCCTGAGTTTTTTTCCTTCCTACGAGCATGGGCCACGATGGGCAAAGTTTCATATGTTACGGCCTCCATTGCCCCTCTCTACGAGGTATGTCATCGTGGGATCAAGGATTC
>DASTZT010000684.1:0-5404 GCA_035764225.1 Ktedonobacteraceae bacterium | reverse complement strand
CCCATCCTGATCGGCAACACCATAAGAGATGGTACTATCAGTAACCGTAAGGTATCCCTCGTTACCGATACTACCTCCATCAATGGCCCTATTGTCGGTAATGGTGGTATTTGTTAATGTGAGGGAACTCATCATTTCGTTATAGATGCCACCGCCTGAACCAGCTTCATCGTAAACAGATCCGCCTCTAAGCTCTTTATGGGCAAGAGCTGGCGCTAGCCCATTCTCGATGGTAATATTTGAGATACTGACGGCAGCATTACCGACTATATGAAAAACCCTGCTTCTCCCCTCACCACTAATCGCAAGTTGACCAGCACCTGGCCCGCTGATTTCCAGATTCTTGCTAATTTCTAGCTCTCCGCTGGTCAATTTGATGACTCCTTGTAAGTTTTGGGAAAAAGTAATGGCATCGCCAGGACGGGCTAATTTAATGGCATCGCGAAGAGAGTATGGGCCGCTGTCATTGGTATTGGTCACACTAACAGGCAGGTTTCCCCACCAGAAATTCCAGGCAAGCGGCACTATGAGCGCAACACTGGCAAGGGCCGCTACTGCACCGATGAAATAATACAGCCGCCTTTTAGCACGCCGTTGCGACTTCAGTTCTCGTCTTTGTCGCTCGCGCTCTACGACCTCTTGTCGCGCACCCTCATCGATACTGGCTTGCAGAAAAGCCTGTTCATCAACGCTTGGCCTGTTGCGCATAGCCCAGGCTTGCGCCTCAAGGAGTTGCTCACCTCGGTAAAGGCGGTCTGCTGGCATGCCTTTACTCTTCCAGGCAGATGCATCATTACTGATTGTTTGCTGCAAGAGCGTATCATCACGATGAGACTGCAACCATTCTGTCAGACGTGGCCACTCCCAGATCAAGGCTTCGTGACTGACTTCGATAGTTGGTATTCCAGCGATAGTATTGGCCGTCAGCAGACGCGCGGCTGTAAAAGCGGCGGCTGTCTCTTGCAGAACCTTGCTTAAGGTAAGATCAGGCAGCGAAAGTTCAGTCATGGCAGCACGGCGTCTGGAAGCATCCTGTTCCCCTTTGCCTGGATCGATCAGCCGCAAAAATAGCTCACGAGCCATCAGGCGATGCTGTTCAGATGGTAAGGAGGCATAAGTCGCCTCTGCATGCCGCACGAGCGCGCCCCGAATCCCTCCCATCTCTCGATAAGCTTGTAAGGTTAAAAGGTGGCCCTGGCGACGCTCAAAGAGCTGATCGAGGGTGAACTGTAAGAGTGGCAAAGCGCCAGGCTGGTACTGCATCTCATAAAGCAAATCCCCGACCAGTTCGCCTTCAAATGTCAGTTGGACATCAGCAAGGGCCGCTGGTTTTTCAATAATGGAGCGCAGGTCATCGATCCCCATAGGCAGGATTGAGCAGTGATGAGCATCAATCAGTTTGCCCAGCTCAGGGTAGTTCATCGGGCGATCATAAAAGTCGGCACGTAATGTCAGGATCACAATGACTGGAGCGTTTGGCTCCGATACAGCCGCTAGCAATATATCGATGAAACGCTCGCGCTCTTCCTCTGTGACTGTTTGCTTAAATAGCTCCTCAAACTGATCGATGACCAGGACGACCTTTGCGTGTGGCTGCTTCACCAGGAGCGTTGCCAGCAAATGCAGCCCACGAGCCGTATCATCCTCCAGATCCACCCGGATATCTTTGAGGCAACGATTGGGGAACTTCTCGGCCAGCGCAATTGATAGCGATTCGAGTGGGTGAGATCCTGGAACAATGGGGGGAAGATAAACCCATTGACTGCTTCCTGGCAACCCACCTGTCTGCAGACGCGGCAGCAATCCCGCCATTACAACGCTTGATTTTCCAGAGCCACTTGGCCCCACCACCGCCAATAACCGGCAATCCTGCTCTCCTTTTCGGCCCGCAATGAGTATCGCATCCAACGCTTGCGTAAACTGTTTAACCAGGACTTCACGCCCAAAGAAATCCCCAGCATCATTACAAGTAAAAGCCCGCAAACCTTTATAGGGATTGCGTGGTTCTTGAGGTGGCTCTGGCTCTGGAGAAGGCGGTAGCCCTGGGGAAGCAGTGAGCGAGCCGATGATATGGTTCAACGCCTCTTTGTATTTCGTCTGGTGAGCATCAACCCAGGAGACATTCCCCCACCCCAGCGGCAACGTATCCATTAATTCATTGCCAGCAACCCACAGCACCGATAAACGCCGTTGGTACATCCCAACGATACGTAGATACTCCTTGACCGTCTGAGAGGTCCGGGTCTGCGGAGTCGCGACCAGGAGTATGAACTGTGCAGTCCGAACGGCCTCCCTGATGGCTTCCTGCCGATCCGGTGCTCTGGCAATAATATCTAATCGATCATGCCAGACAATAATATTACGTTCTTGTAAGTCCGCACTTAGTTGTGAGACAAAGTCTTTATCTAGAGGTGAGGCTACAATAAAAACGATTGGCTCCATTAGAGCACTCATATCAATGGTGGGGCGGAGGCTGATGAGAGTATCGACGGGGATCAGGAACGCGGCTTTGACTTGCTGGCGTCGTTCGCAGGCAACGACAATGCCCACCACAGCCTTCAGGCGATCATCCCACACGGGAGCGCCACTAAAGCCCGGCTCAATCGGAAAACCTGATTCTTTGACATCCTCTATTTGTATCCAGCCAGTCCCCTGCCTCCCAAGCAGTTGCCCGGTAGCGAACACACCTGCCTCTTCTCCCTGTGGAAAGCCAAAAACACTGCACGGATGTCCCCAAAAATCTTCTACTTGCACAAAATGGACAGGCTCCACGCCACGAGGTGGGTCATGATCTAGCTGCAAAACAGCAACGTCACCGCCGCCATCAGGGAGCGGTGGTCGCCAGAGCACAATATGCGAGGAACAGGAACATCCTGGAGCAACAAGAGGAAAATCAAAATAGACAGCATCTAACGGGGCTGTCGCTGTACGCTCTGGAATGCGCAGAGCACATGCGACGACATGAGCACAGGTGATGATTCGTCGCTCGCCGATAAAGCAACCGGACCCAACAACCGTATTTTCAGCAGTAGTGATACGCACAATAGAGGCTTCCAATGGCCGAACCATATCCATCCTCCTTCTACACCCACTCCAATGCTCTTTTTCGGCATCCGCACTCTATATTTTAAAATCCATGCGCCGACAAAAACACAGCTATTATTTTTCTTTTCGCACATAAAATATATAATATAAATAAAATCAAAAGTCAATGATTTATAGCATCTTTATTTAACATATGTTAGATATTACAAATATAGAGGTTAATATGCAATTGGAAAGAATCGCTAAATTATCGTATTCTGTTCAACCAGCACCATCAAGATCGTATGCAAAGGATTCGCTCCAACAGGACAAATTCTGGTATGAACTAGAGCAGCTGCCAGTAACGAGCGGTCGTTAGCGCCTCCTGACGACTGTTCGCTTGTAGCTTGCGGTACAGGCTTTTGAGCTGAGTCTTGACCGTATTGATAGACACTACTAGCTCATCCGCCATCTCACGACTGGAGAGGCCAGCCGCTAGCAGGCGTAAGACCTTACGCTCACGCGGGCTTAGCGACTCAAGCAGCGGTTGCCGGATTTCCGCAAGCGGAGTCTGGATCGCAGCACTGGTCTGGGTAGCGTTCATCATCTTGAGCAGGTGCTTCAGATACGGTGCCAGAGCCTTGCCTTGCTCTTGAGCCGATAGCAGGTTCAATAATCGGAGCATAGGACGGCCCATATCAAGAAAAAAGCGACAGTAGCGCCCCGGCTGAGCGAGCACAAGCGCCTGATGGCAGGACGCGATAGCTTCGTTGGTCTTGCCCTGGGCATCGCGTGTCAGAGCCAGCAGCGCCACCAGTTCGATCTCACTGCCGATCCGCCCCTGTTGATGAGCAAAGGCGTGCCAACGCAGCAATATCTGTTCGGCAGTCGCGGCCTCTCCCTGAGCCAGCAGGAGACGAGCCAGCGTCAATGCTACTTCCTCTTGCTCGTAGGCCGGATCTTCCTCTCCAGTCAGGGCACACGTTTCCCGCCACCGCAACACTAAGGGGAGATTGCCCTGCGCAAGCCACCAGCCAGCCTGATACGCTTGAATGCGTGCGAGCAATTGGGGCTGTTTGCTCTGTCGAGCCAGGAGCACAGCACGCAAAAAGGCTTCCTCAACCTGGTCATGCTGCTCACCTGCTTGCAAGATGCGTGCTTGCAGGTGAGCACATTGAGCCAGGAGCACATCATCTTCGTACTGCTGACTGAGCGTAAGCGCCTGCTGCACCTGCTCTGTCGCTGCTGCGAGATCATTCCATTCGAGCAAGACGGCTCCCAGAGCAAGATGCGCTTCAATGGCGGGAAGAGACCAGATGGCTTCCGCTGCCAGAACGCGCCGATAGTAGTCTGCCGCCTGGGGAAGCTGACCTTGCAGCGCCAGCACCTCACCCAGCAGCTGGACACATCCCCAGACTCCACGCCTGTTACTGACCTGTTCGTTAAGCTCCCGCGCTTCTATCAAGGTTTGCCAGGCACAGGCGACATCGCCCTGTAAGCGGTAGCCACATCCCAGCACGGTTAGCCCGATGCTGCGCGAAGCCAGATCTTCTTCAGGAAGCAGTGCGAGTACACGCGTCCCCCAGTGGACAGCCGCACGCCCATCACGTTGCATGCGAGCCAGCACCGCATGCAACGTGGCAACGTGAGCAAGACCTCTCCGTTCCTCACGGGCGGCAAAGAGTCGCTCGGCCTCTCGCAGTGCCACTAAAGCCGCCTTCTGGTGTCCCAGTAACAACTGCGTCCACGCCTGAGCGATACACAGCACTGGATGAGCAAAGATATAGGCACGCGGCAACTGCCCAAGCCAACGCTCCATAGTATAATGCTGGCCCGTGAGCCACAGCACAGGGGCCAGCATCTGACCCAGGCGAACAACCGGCTCATAATCGCCAGCAGCCAGGCCCGCCTCGATAGCCTCATGCAGCAGGCCATGCTGCTCATACCAGGTGCTGGCCAATTGATACGCTCGGTTGCGCTGCTCGCTCCCCAATTCACGTAACGCACGTACACGCAAGGCTTCAGCAAAGAGATGGTGATAGCGGTACCAGTGGCGTTGCTCGTCCAGAGGGATGAGGAAGAGATTCGCCCGTTCGAGCATTTCGAGCATCGCCTGTCCATCACTCCGCCCGGTCAGAGCGTCACAGAGTGAGCTGGTAAAGCGATCCAGGCATGCAGTCAAAAGGAGAAAGGTGCGCACTTCCTCCGTCTGGCGGGCCAGCACCTCCTCCAGCAGATAATCGATGATATAGCGATGACCGCCCGTGAACTGGACGAGATGTTCCGCCACATCGGCGGTATCCTGCAAGCTTGATGCTGCCAGACGCAGGGCCGCGATCCAGCCTTCGGTGCGCTCGCTCAGCACGCTCATCTGCGTTTT
>DASTZT010000683.1:0-5440 GCA_035764225.1 Ktedonobacteraceae bacterium | reverse complement strand
CAGTATCTGAGCTACACAATCGATTTCTTCTTCCGTGTTATAAAAGCCGGTTGAAATGCGTAACGAATTATGCTCAAACACGCTGCGCAGATGGATATTGTGCTCCTGCTGTAGCCGTTTTACAATAGACTCGGCGCTCTGCTCTTTGAGCACAAAAGAGAGCACTCCGCTTGAGCCAGGATGAGGCGTAAGCAGCGTCAGGCCAGGAATATCCTTGAGTACAGAACAAGCATAACGATGTAAGTGCGAGATACGCTCAAAAAGCCACTCGTATCCGATCTTTTCTTCCAACCAGCGCAAACTGGCAATCTGGCCAGCAATCGCAGCAGATTGCCGCGCGCCCAGTTCAAAACGCTGGGCGGAATCATGCAAGCTCATTTTGCCGCCTGCCTCGAATTTCAACAGGCACCAGCCTATGTAGGTGGGCTGTATCCTTTCGAGTGCCTCTTGTCTTACATAGAGAGCGGCGGTGCCATCTGGTCCGCACAGCCATTTTTGCATTGGGAAGACGTAGAAATCGGCTTCCAATGCTTTAACATCGACTGGAATAGCGCCTACCGCCTGTGCTCCGTCCACCAGCACGGGAATATCAAACTGATGTGCCAGCTTCGTTACGGCTGGTACATTGAGAAGCGTGCCAGTCATAAAGGAAACATGAGAGAGCACGATCAGGCGGGTGCGTGGGGTAATCAGTTTAGCAATGGCTTCTTCTGCAGGTTGCTCTCCTCCTGTACCCAGATCCGCAACTTGGACAGTAATGCCGTAGCGATTACGAATATGGTTCAGGAGGAAATGTACGCTGATATGCTCGTGATTGGTAATAATCACCTCATCCCCTGGCTGCCAGTTGAAACCATGACAGACGATGCCAAGCCCTTCTCCTGTATTCTCCGTCAGAGCAATCTCTTCCACATTGGCTTTTAGCAGGCGTGCGACCTCGCCGCGGGCGTCGGCATACAACTTCCCTATGGCTTCATAAGCTTGCATACCTAAACGCCCGGCGAGCCATTCTTTTTGTAGCCATGTCTGCATCACCTCAGGCACACACCTCGGTAAAGGACCGAACGTAGCGGTATTCAGATAGATATGATCTGTAGTCCACGGCAACTCCTGGCGAATATCCGCTACATCTATCAGGGAAACTAGCATGGCGAGCCTCCTTATACTGCACCGTGCAGATTTAAGACGGGCGCGGGTGCCGCTTCTTTCATATACTGGGCCACGAATCTCATGGTGTTGAAGCAATCTTCTTTTACATGTCCTTCCCGGCAGACAGGATACAGGATGGGATACACATTGCGATCCAGCATCCAGCGCATTTTCTGACGGCGCTGTTCTGGCGAGCCGACAACGGCAAATTTTTCCATCATTTCATCCGTCACCAGCTTGGTTGCAGCAAGAATGCCTTCCGTACGCCAGACACGGTGCAATTCTTGAATCGCTGGCCCATAGCCGGAGGCCTCCATTACTGGATAAAAATGGGGAGCGCCGAAAAAGTAGGTCAGGCATTTTCTCAGGGCATCAATTGACTCGCCGCTATCGTCGGCAGTCGTCATGGTTAATGTATAGAGTTTGACATCATCGGGATCACGCCCAACGGTTGGTGCTTCCCGCTCAAAAATCTCTCGGTAACGGTAGTAAGATGCCTCTGAAAGGCCATTAGAGATCACCCCATCGGCAACGCGAGCAGAAAGCGCAATCATCTTGGGCCCCAGGGCTGAAAGATAGATCCTCGGCGGCACCTCCAGAGGGCCTTCTCGCAGGCGAAATTGAAACATCTTGTATATTTTGCCAGGATAAGAGAAACGCCGCACAGGACTACCTCTCACAACAGCATCGCTAGGCAGACCGACAATCGGAGAGGCCAGAGTTTCATCGGGGTCAGGAATTAATATACCCCGCAGGATGTCAACCATCTCTTTGGCACGCTGAAGGGGACGATCAAGAGGAATACCATGTGCGGCTTCCATCCAACTCCCACCCCCTGTTCCAATGCCATAATGGATGAAGCGGCCCCCGCTCATACGCGAGATTGTCGCGGCTGCAATAGCCAGCAATGTTGGGGTGCGCGAGTAGAAGTTGACATCGCCGGTACCAAGACTAATCCTCTTCGTATTCAATGCGACAGCCGCCAGGACAGCAAAAGTTTCTTTCCCGTCTCCTTCCCCTACCCAGAAGCCTTCATATCCTAACGCCTCGGCCTCCTGGGCGTACTGTATAATCTCCTCCATAGACAGATCACCAGTATTGACGAGGGATACTCCGACATTTTCCAGCATGATATTCTCCTTTCAGTATAGGCTCCCGCTGTAACCACAGTATAGTGGCTTTATGAAAGGAATGCTTCTCTAAAATTGCTACGTTGCTCAATTACCACTTACAGCTCATTTGCAGCTTTAAATGATACTCCTCCGAAAGAAGCAAACTTGAAGAAGAGAAAATGCAGAAAATTCTTTAGAATAAGCGCAGCGAGTTATGTTTTGTCTGAGCCGGAACAAGGAGAAGATGATGAGCCAGTCAATCGAACTTGATCTTACTTCGGCAGCTTTTAAGGCCGATCCCTATCCTACATTTGCAGAGTTGCGCACATATGAGCCGGTCCACCAGCTTAGCTCGTCTCAAGAAGGCAGTACCTGGCTCATTTCGCGTTACACTGATGTGGAATTCGTGCTACGAGATGAGCGGTTTATCAAAGAACAACATAAGGTGCTGCCCGTTAAGGAAGCAGGAAGCGAACACGCTTCGCCGGATGATCTTTTTAATCTGGGCATGGGCAAGTTTGATCCGCCTGATCATACGCGGTTACGCCAACTGGTCACGCCTTTTTTTACCCCTCGACAGATAGAGCTATGGCGGACTCGTATTCAGGAAATTGCCGATGAACTGATCGATGCTGTTGAAGCAAAAGGTCATATGGACCTGATCGAAGAATTTGCCTTTCCTCTCCCACTCACTGTCATTTTAGAGATGCTAGGTATGCCTGCTGAAGATAGTAATCAGTTGCATGATTGGACCAGGCGTATCGTTGATGCCCTTGATGATCCAATCGCATTTCAACAGGCTGGCCCGCAGCTGCAAGCATTTCACAGCTATCTTTCATTGTTGGTGGAGCAGAAGCAAAAGGCACCTGACAATGATCTGGTGAGCAAGCTCATTCAGGCGGATACCGAGAGCAACAGCCTCTCGCAACGGGAACTGGTGGCCATGATTTTCCTGTTGATTATGGCAGGATATCAGACTACAGGTACCCTGATCGGCAACGGGATGCTGGCTCTGCTCACTCATCCCGATCAGCTGGCTTTACTCAGGCAGGACTCCGCACTGATCAAACCGGCGGTAGAAGAATTCTTGCGCTATCGTAGCCCGCTCATGCTTGGGACGCACACCTGGGCCAGCGAAGATATTGAACTGGGAGACAAGCTGATCCATCGTGGAGATCTGGTACTCGTCTCGCTGGCCGGAGCTAACCGGGACGAGGAGATTTTTGCCCAGCCAGACGCGCTCGACATTACACGCCAGGAGAATCATCATCTTGCCTTTAGCAAGGGCATTCATTATTGTCTTGGCGCTCCTCTGGCCCGTCTTGAAGGGCAGATTGCTATCAATACTTTACTGCGTCGCTTGCCTCACCTTCAGTTGCGTATCGATCCACAGGCCCTCGCCTGGCGACCAGGCGCGATGGTTTTGGGGCTGCATCACCTGCCAGTCGTTTTCTGAGGGATGCATGTAGGCGCTATGCATAAAGCAGGACTGCCACCGCATACGAACAGTTGTCTTAACATATAAGCGGTAGCAGAAAACTCAAAGAATCGGCTAGTAATCGATGGATATAAGAAAGGAGGCGATGATCTACGTATTCATTTTCATGTTAATAGAGCAATATAGGAGAAGTCTTAAGGGCTTGTCTAATGCTATACTTGAGACAAAGATATATCCGGGAGAACTGAAAAGAAGCACGCAGTTCCCGTATTCTCCTGGATGGCTTTCCCGTAGAAAGTAGAAATATAGTGGAAAGGAAAGAGTTCATGACAAATCATCGAGTTGGGTTTTTCATCATCTGCGCGTGCTTCTTCATGACTTCACTGGATGTCACCATTGTGAATGTCGCGCTGCCGGTGATGACAACTAGCTTGCACAGCCCTTTGAACCAGATTATCTGGGTCGTCAATGGGTATCTGCTCGTTTATGCGGCTTTATCGGTTCCAGCAGGTCGCGTCGCCGACATTTTTGGGCAAAGGTCTACCTTTGTGGTAGGCATCGCCATTTTTACGCTGGCTTCCGCGCTGTGTGGGCTTGCTCAAAGTGCGTTTTTGCTTGTGGGAGCTCGTCTTCTTCAAGGGGTTGGTAGCGCTTTTATGATCTCTCCGTCGCTGGCTTTGATGCCCTCTGTGGTGCCACCAGAGCGCCGGGGAGCCGCTATGGGCATGTATGCTAGCGCTGTCGCTCTCGCCTCTGTCGTTGGGCCTCTTGCCGGGGGAGTGCTTGTTTCCATTCTCGGCTGGCCTGGGATTTTCCTGATCAATATTCCAATTGGCCTGGCTCTTATCATCGGATCTCTGGTAACTATCCCCCATGTCAAGCTAGCAAAGCCGCATAGCTTTGATATCGTTGGGATTGTCCTGGCCGCTTTAGGACTCTTCGCTATTGTTTTTGCTATAGTAGAAGGCCCTTCCTACAACTGGGGCAATGTGTTTGGCCCATTGAACATCTTTACGCTCCTAATAGCGGGCTTCGTGTTGTTGATTGTCTTTGCCTTCTGGGAGCGTTTCCAGAGCGAACCCTTCTTATCGCTCTCCATTTTCAAGAACTGGTCCTTTACGGGCATGGTGACAGTAAATGGCATAGGAGCGTTTGCGATTTTTGGCGTGATCTTCTTGCTAACACTGTATCTAGAGTCTGCTCTTGGGATGAGTGCTCTAGTAGCTGGCTTAACAATCATGCCGGAAATGGTCGCAGCTTTCATTGTTGGGCCATTCGCGGGACGGATGATTGACAAAATCGGCGGTAAACTGGTGCTCATCTTCGGCTTGCTGTGCGTAGCTCTTGGCCTGGGGCTGCTCGCGTGGGTCAGTACAACAAATGCGAGCTGGTTGACGTTTGTTATTCCATTAGTCATTACTGGTGTGGGCCTTGCCTGCACGCTAAGCTCTGTGATGGGAGAAACCCTGCGAGTCGTTGCACCCCCTATGATGGGAACTGCTTCAGGAATGCTGAGCATGACTCGCCTCGTGGGAGGATCAATTGGAGTAGCGGTTATTGTCAGTGTTTTGCAGAGTAATCTGTTCGCTGCTGCAAATAGCCTGACAGTATCTGCAATACAACAGATACCGAATAATCAACGTCAAGCGTTTACCGACTATCTTAATGCTTTACTGCAAAATAGAGGCGTATCGAGCACAACGCTCTCTTTGCAGTTGCAACAACAGGCTCATCAGATCTA
>DASTZT010000682.1:0-15930 GCA_035764225.1 Ktedonobacteraceae bacterium | reverse complement strand
CTTTTCTTCACCCTCCCCGGCTATACTTTCCAACGGGGTCGCGAAAAACCATCATCGCGCAACGGCAAAACATAAATTTGCTGCCTGCCTGATATGCAAAACGACATGCAGCAACGCCGAGGAGGGTCGCAGTGGAATATTACTGCCATCGGTCTGCCTCTCAGGCAGAGTTCGTTCAGACCATCAATTATCTGAACAAGATTGGGGCAAGTGTCGAACCGGTCACATTTGATAATGTGATTTATTTGAAAATCATGTGTCCAGCGGACACGCAAGAGCAATTTGTTGGCAATAATACGCTGCCAGACTATTGCGTGACGTTTCCTGGCGGCGGACAGTTTTACATCCGAAAGCTGTTTCATCGAAATACACTCCCCAACGGGGCTTATCAATGCGTCCTCTTTCTGACAGGAGAAGATCATGCCGAAGCCTGAAGTCGCCCTTTCAACAATCGAGCTGGAACAGGAAGAGGCTCGCCACCTGATCCGGCTGCTGCTCTCGCATCAGCACAGTCAGCAACTCGCTTCCTATATTGCGGAGATCGTCGAGAGGGTTTCCCGTTGCACGACTATCGAACTTGGGGGCATGTGCCTGGCGGTGCTCAACGCCACGCTTAATTCGATCATTGCAGATACATCAACGTGCAATGACGATGTACTACGGCTCACCGGCGTCCTCTACAAAGTCCAGCAACAGGTCCATTTGCGCATGGCTGAGATTCTTGCCACGCCTCTATTACGTTTGGAACGTCCCTCAATCAACCATCCCAGAGCCTCGAATTTGCATTCTGAGACGCTGGGATAACTGACAAAGGCGCATCAGCATTCGAAAAAACGGCATCGCGTGACGTTTGCTCATGGGAGCTGCTCGTCGGCTCCACATGAGCGTAAAAGTCGGAGGAGAGCCAGGCATAGTTATCTGGCAACTCCCGCGACGCATCCCTGAGCGTTGCCCTGGGTGCGGATGACCGACGAGCATCCATCCAAACGAGACCCAGAGCAACGATCAAGAGAGAGATGCCCAGAGTGATCAGCAGAGAGGGGAGAGATGGTAAGATCATCTCTCTATCCTCCACCGATCAACTTGAACTTCGTAGGGACTCGATTTATCGCGTCCAAAAGCGTGGGAGCGCGGCATTTCAAGACACTCCTCTAGCTCCAGTGCCAATAAGCAATCTCGTCGGGATCTTTGCCAAATTGCTGAATGAAGCGACGATGGTCGTCCAGCAACGATTGATAGTGGCTTAACCGCTCGCTCATCTGAATAGCAACGCGCTGATTGCCGGAGTAAACGGCTGCCAGTCGGATCGCCTGCATCACCAGATGGTAGCGGTCGGTTCCGTTACACACCTGCATATCAAAGGGTGTTGTCGTCGTTCCCTCTTCACGGTAGCCGTTGATATGGAACCGCTCAGAATTGGGGCGCGCGAACAGCAACTGCTTGATGGCCGAGGGATAGCCGTGAAAGTTGACGACCACCGGACATTGGGTCGTGAAGATGCTCTCAAAGACCTGTTTATCCAGGCCGTGAGGATGCTCCGTATCAGGCGTCAGCGCGAAGAGATCGACGACGTTGACGACTCTCACGCGCAAGGACGGCAGATCGGTGCGCAAAATCTGCGCGGCTGCCATCACTTCCAATGTGGGGTTATCGCCAATACCCACCAGCACGACATCCGGGTCCATGCCATCATCCGTGCTGGCCCAGCGCCAGACCGATGCCCCCGCCCGACAATGGGCGATGGCCTCGTTGAGCGAGAGCCACTGTGGGAACGGCCTCTTTTCGGCAATGATGACGTTGATGGCGTTGGTGTCGCGTAGGCAGCGATCCAGCGTATAGAGCAAACAATTGGCATCGGCAGGCAGGTAGACGCGTGACACATCCGACTTTTTATTCAGCACTGTGTTGATAAAGCCCGGATTCTGATGCGAATATCCATTATGCTCCTGACGCCAGAGGGTCGAGGTTTGCAGGTAATTCAAGGAAGCAACAGGCAAACGCCAGGAAAATTCGCCAGACATCTTGAGAAACTTGGCGTATTGATCCATCATGGATGCAATGATGGTCAAGAATGCCTCATATGAAGGAAAGAGGCCATGCCGCCCTGTCAGCAGATAGCCCTGAAGCCAGGCTTGACAGAGGTGCTCGCTCAACACCTCTAAGACGCGTCCGTTATCGGTGCTAATCTGGTTATCATCAGGCGAGACTGGCAACTGGTAGTTGCGCGAAGTTGCACGCAAGACCGAACCTAGCAGATTGGATTCGAGTTCGTCAGGGCAGAAAATCCTGAAGGTTTGCGGGTTACGCGTCACCAGTTCCTGTAAGTAGTTGCCTGCCGGGGTGATATTGCTAGAGGATTTTCCTCTGTTTGGGATCGCATAATTACGGATATCAGGCAGATCCAGCTCACTGCGACGCTGACCGCCGAAGGTGTGTTTGTTGCTGCCCATACGCCGTTCCCCCTGGGGACATAGGGCCAGGATCTCTGGGAGTGGGCTTCCTTGCTCATCAAACAATTCCTGCGGACGATACGAGCTGAGCCAGGCTTCTACCGCCTGGAGGGAGAGCTTATTGGTCTTCAGGTCTAAGGCAGGAACCTGATGAGAACGGTAGGAGCCTTCAATGGCTTTGCCGTCCAGCTCTTTGATCCCGGTCCAGCCTTTTGGTGAGCGTAGGATTAAAAGGGGCCATTCCGGTCGTTCCAGGGGCTTTCCGTTACGAGCCGCCAGTTGAATAAGACGAATATCCCGATATGATGCGTCCATCGCCTCTGCCAACAGCGCATCGCCCTGCGTCGCATCAACGATCCGCACCTTGTACCCATAGCCCGTAAAGAGCTGAGACAGGGCGTCGTCGCTCATCGTGCCGTAGATGGTCGGGTTGCTAATTTTGTAGCCGTTGAGATGGAGAATGGGCAGGACCGCACCCGATTCTACGGGATTGAGGAACTTATAGCTGTGCCATGCAGCTGCCGTTGGCCCGGTCTCCGCTTCGCCATCGCCCACAATACAGGCCACGATCAGATCAGGATTATCCATCACGGCCCCAAAAGCAGTCGCCAGGGCATAGCCTAGCTCGCCTCCTTCGTGGATCGTGCCTGGAACGCCAGGATAGAGGTGGCTAGGGAACCCTCCCGGCCAGGAAAAGCGGCGCACGAAGCGTTCGAGGCCATCTTCATCAAGCGATAAATTCGAATAGAACTGCTCCAAAGAGCCTTCAAGATAAAGATTAGCAAGATTCGCTGGCGCTCCATGTCCAGGGCCAGTAATCAAAAACATGTCAAGGTCATGGAGCACAATCAGGCGGTTGAGATGCGCATAGACCATATTAATACCTGGGCAGGTTCCCCAGTGTCCCAGGAGACGTTCTTTAATATGCTCTGCTTGTAGAGGCTCTCTGAGAAGGATATTGCCTTGCAAGTAGATTTGTGCCGCTGTCAGGTAGTTCGTAGCCCGTTGATAACGAGCAAGGATCTCCATCTCTCCTAAGGAGCGCAACGCGTTCTCACGTAAAGCCACATTGCGCGAAGTTTGAGTTGACACAAGACACTCTCTTTCATTGAGGAACAGGCAGAACCCCGCGATGGGTTCTGCACAGTAACTACGCTGATTTGTGTAAAACGAGCGAAGAGTTAAAGCCCGCGAAGCCACGCGCTCCAACCAGGATATTTTTCATGCGGAGGGAACGAGGCGCGTTTGGCACACAATCGATCTGACACTGCATATCCGGCTGCGTATAGCCGACGGTGGGCAGCACCACATCCTCGCGCATGCCGAGTAGCGCCATTGCTACATCGACGGTCGAAGCGCCGTTAAGCAAACGCCCAAACATGGATTTGGGAGCGGAGGCAGGAATGTTAGCAAGCTCATCGCCAAAAACGCTCTGCAACGCTTTGACTTCGGCGATATCGCCATCCTGCGTACCCAGGCCATCGCAGAGCACCCAGTCGATGTCGGATGGGTTTAACCGGGCCTGCGCCATCGCCTGTTGCATCGCGCGGGCGTATTCGCGCCCGGAGGATTCCGGTCCACGCGTGCGTTTGCCGTCAAAGGTCTGCCCACCGCCGCCGATGGTGGCATAGATGTTGGCATCGCGGTGGAGCGCATGCTCTCGGCTTTCGACGCAGAAGACGGCTCCCCCCTCGCCTATAATCGGGCCAGAGCGGGTGGCATCAAATGGGCGATACGGATAGGGTCCGGTCTCCGCTGATATCAGCCCGGAGGCTTGATAGCAAGCAAAAGCATACGGTGCGATGGCAGCCTCGGAGCCACCAACGACCACCACATCGCATATCCCCTGGTCGATGATCTTGGCCGCGTGCGCCAGGGCGATCAGTCCGCCAGCAGCTTCGGCACAGATGTTGCGACCATACCCACGAATACCGTTGCTGATCGAGACCTGACCGATGCTGGCGGCGTAGAACCAGGCAATCGACTGGAAGGCGCTGACGTAACGCGGGCCTTTCTCCCAACATAAATGCAATTGCTGCTGTCCATACTCGTTGCCGCCCGTACCGGCTGCAAAGACTGCACCAACTCTGGTCTGATCCTCCTGTTGCAGATCCAGGCCCGCATCGGCGAGGGCCTCTTTGGCACAAAAAAGATCAAAATGAGTCCAGCGGTCCGTCTGGGCGATGATACGCGAGTCGATGGTCTGCGTAGGTTGAAAATCAGGAATAACGCCAGCGACTTTGCTGAAAAACCTTGTCGTGTCGAAGCGCGTGATCGGCGTCAGAAATGACTGTCCGCTGAGTATGCCGCTCCAGAACTCTTTGCGTCCAATGCCAGCCGGAGCGATAACTCCGACCCCTGTAATCACTGCTTCTCTAGACATATCACTGCTCCTTTACCCTGAATCTGATTGGCATGAGCTGGTTGCTGATCTCTTACTTTCGTCAGCACGATTGAGGATTGAAAACCACCAAAGCCGCTGCCTGTGGAAACCAGCACATCGACATCTTGCTTCCTTGCTACATTGGGCACATAATCGAGATCGCATTCTGGATCGGGCGTGCCGTAATTAATGGTCGGAGGAATAACGCCGCGCTGGATCACCAGAGCGCAGGCGGCAACCTCGATGGCTCCAATCGCACCTAAAGAGTGTCCAACCATCGACTTGATCGAACTGACCGGGATGTGATAAGCATGCTCGCCCCAGACGGTTTTGAAGGCATTGGTTTCATGCAGGTCGTTTTGGCGCGTCGAGGAACCATGCGCATTGATATATTGCACATCATCGCGCTTCACATCGGCCATAGCCAGGGATGTAGTAATAGCCTGCACCATATCCAGGCCATCGCGCTGCAGCCCGGTCATATGGTAGGCGTTTAACGAGCTGCCATAGCCGTTAATTTCGGCATAGATGGTGGCACCACGCTGACAGGCATGCTCGTATTCTTCAAGAATGAGGAACGCCCCTCCCTCACCAAGTACAAAGCCATTCCGCGTTTTATCGAAGGGTCGCGATGCATTTTTCGGCTCATCATTGCGTGACGTGGTGCCTTTGATCGCATCGAAGGAAGCCATATTGATCGGACAGATCCCGGCTTCCGATGCCCCGGCGATCACAATATCGGCCTCGCCATAGCGAATCCATTCAAACGCATGGGCGACCGCATCTATTCCGGCTGTGCAACCGGTCGAAACCGTTGACACCGGTCCCGTCACGCCATATCTGGCGGCGAGTTCCGCGCTCAAACTCGATGGCGTTACCGCATGATAGAGATAGGGCGTGGCCAGGTCTGGATTGACAATAAACTCTGTGGCCTCACTACTGACAACCCGGTATTCTTGTTCGAGGCGGATGGTGGAACCAATTGCCGTTCCAGCCGAAACGCCCAGACGCGCGGAATCGAGCTGCTCTAATCCGAGCTTACTGTCAGCCAGGGCCTCGTCGGCAGCTACCAGGGCGAACTGGATATGCCGATCCGCTCTGTTTACCTCATCTTCTGTCAACCCATACGCGAGAGGACGCCAGTCGCAAACAGTGCCCGCTACCTGTGATCGGAAGTTTTCGAGATGATCGACCTGCGCCATATCACACGCAGACTTGCCATTTGCTAGCGTGTCCCAAAACGCCTCCCTCCCGGTGCCACCTGGCGCGACGACACCTACGCCCGTAATAACAACACGTTTCATGTATAGAATTCTCCTCCCTTTGGCATTGCAATATCAGGAGATGCGCAGTGCAGCTAGTTACGCTTTTCCTTTTACTAGCAATTTATGTCGAGAGAGGTTGCCTGTGACTTACCTGGCCGAAAAGATGGTGGCAATTGTTATTTTTTACTATGACGCATGTACCACTATAGTTATTCTTGGATACAAAGGAGAGCAAGATATGATTCAGCTATGTACTCCTGAGACGGTAATCAACATTCTGGCGACGAAAGTGGGAGTACCAGCCAATACACCGGAGATTGAAACGGCGAGCTGGGAGGATTTAGGCGTTGATTCGCTCGGCCTTTCAGAAGTGGTTGCTGGTATCTGGCATCTTTTAGGCATAGAGCTACCACACGAAGAAGCCATGAATACCACCAACGTTCAGGAACTTGTAGCACTTGTTAACGCACAGTCTTAAAGAAAAGAGGCTTCATCTATGGGCTATATTCGTAATGCCGTCCTGATCAATGCGCCGGTAGACGACGTGTTCAAGCTGACGAATAATGTACGCACCTGGCCAAAGCTATTCAGCGAGTATGAAAGTAGTGAAGTGATTGAAGAGTCCGACACCTGCGTGACCTTCCGGTTGACCACGCATCCAGACGAGAGTGGGCAGCAGTGGAGCTGGATCGCTAAAAGAGAGACGAACAACGAGCGGCGCTCCACCTACTCCGAGCGCATGCCCTCCTCTGGCCCATTCGAGCGCATGGAAATTCGCTGGTGGTACGATCCCGCCGGGGAAAAGAGCGCGATCATGACATGGGAACAAATCTTTACCATGAAAGCGGACGCCCCTGTCACCGAGGAGCAGGCCACTGCCTATCTGAACAAACAAACGAAGATTCAGCAGAACGTGATCAAAGAGCGCATCGAGCAGATGTATGAGAACCCCGATTGTAACGACGAGCCGTATCGCGGCGTCATCATTGGACGCTACCAGAACGGCAGCGAAGAGGCGATTGTTGATGCCTTCAAACGTTCTGACGAAACCGAGCTGCCCCATATGCTGGGCGTGAAGTCGCGTCATGTCTGGGTGCTCGGAGACATCTATCTTCACTTTGTTGAGGCTCAAGCGGCCTTACCAAGCATCATCAAGGAGTATGCACAACATCCACTTTTCAAACAGGTCAAATCAGAAGTAGATACGTATGTCAAGCCGCTCGCTCCAGAATTTGATCCCGGCGTAGGACGAGAGATCTATCGCTATGTGGCGAAAGCCTAGCTATTGCCGCAATCCTCACCCAGCTAAGCATAAGCAGCAGGCGATCCTGGCCTTCGGCTTATGCCTTAGCCTTTGTCAGCCATAAGCAAGTGGAGGGGAATCCAGATAGTATTCCCCTGCGACTCACCCCTATACTTGTCATAGGGATTAAGGGCTTTGTCGTGCGGACCTCGTGTATTGCTAAGATAGCACATTGGGAGAAGAAAGAATATGTCACCCGTACACCATAAATATGAACTACCTGGCGAGACGGCAGTCCCACATCCTCGCGAGCGTGAGCAAGATGCTCTTTACCGCGCCTATGTCTTTGGGCAGTTCCGCTTATTTTGCCAGGGGAAACCTATCAAAGAAGCTATGTGGCGTCGCAGTAAAGTCAGGGTTCTCCTCAAGTGGTTTCTGCTCAACCCTGGGAAGCTCTGCTCCGCCGACGAGTTTATCGAACTTTTCTGGCCTGATATCCCTCTGGAGACGGCTGCGAGCAATCTCCATGTCACAATCCATTGCCTGCGCCATTTGCTAGAGCCGTCATTAGGCCCCAGAGCCATGTCAAGATATATTCGCCGTCAATCGAACAAATTCTACTGGTTCGAAATGGACGAGACCTGGTGGACGGACCTGACTGAGGTGCAGCAGCTCTTCGAGACAGCTAGGATGTTCGACGCCCGGAAAGATGACGTGAGAGCCTCCTTCTATTACCGCAAGATCGTCAGCTATTGCTCGCTGGGACTCTTGCCGGAGGACGAGGCGGAGGAATGGCTCCGGCCCTATCGCCAGCGTTACGAGCATATCTATATCCAGGTGCTGGTACGCCTAATCCAGATCTATCAGCAGCGCAATGAGCTGGAAGAAGTGCTGGAATACGCCTATCTGGCATTGTCGCTCGATCCCTATTGTGAACCAGCAGTAAAAGCCATTATCGATGCATATGTCAAACAAGGCAATACGACAAAGGCCATGCACAGACTGGACAACTTTCGTCTCTTTCTCCAAGAAGAATTAGGAATAGAGCCGAGCAAAGAGATCCATTCATTGCAGACAAAAATTATCAAGGCCCGCAAGTAGTATGTCCCCGATTACCTCTCAGTTTGCGAGCAAATAAGTCTCTGGTAACACTATAGAGTATACAATGCTCATGAAAGGTAATAATATTCTTCTCAAGGCAGTGGCCGCCACTGCTGAGCGAAGAAGAAAAGGGTGATACGTATGAATGAACTAAACTGGCTCGACAGCTCCGCTGAGAGGCCAATATATAGCAATGAGGAGATTGCCGCATTGCACCAGGCCGGAGTATTGAGTAGATCAGAAGCAGAGGCGCTCGACATCATTCACAATAGTTTCGCCCTGGATGGTGAGGATGATGGGGAGGCAGAGGCGGCAGAAGAGGAAGAGCAAAAAGCGAAAGAACAATGGGAGCCATTATCTATCGCGATCATCCACGAAGGATCGGTGATCCCGATCCTCAACCTGGAAGACGTGCTCCAGCAGCCAAAAACAATGGTAGAGAAGCTGGGGATTTGTAGACAAGTTGCTAGCGTCGTCTATGACATCCTACTTGCGTTGCTGGATAAGGAAGGAGGCGGCAAAGACGACAAATAATAGGTGAGTCATCCTACATCCTATCATATCAGATGCCCTGAAATGCAGCAATGCACAGGGCCACCTTTGCGCCCAAATTTTTCGGGATGACTCATGTCACCAGTAGCCCATTTTAATGGAGAAAAACGATGGAAGATAAAACCTTTATCCAGGCTGTGGAAGAGCTTCATCAACGCGCGATGAAAGAGATCACCGATGAAGCATTAAGCTGCTGGACAAAAATCCAACAGGGAGCGACTGTAAAAAGTGCTACCGCACATCTTGAGAACGAGCATATGAAGGATGCAGTGACGCATCTGCTGTTCCACATTTTATTACAGTCTCTGCTCTTTGAAGCCAGGCAGCGCCAGTTGATTAGCAGCACCCGTTACGAAGAACTGAAGAGATATATCGATATCCTGACCGATATCGTGAAGCAGCAACCTTTGATGGTGCTGCCTCTCGCCGTCGAGTAGTTCGATCATACACCTGCCTCCTCTACGCCGAACGCCTGTGCCAGAGCCGAAGCGTAAGGATTAGATGTTTGTTTGAGTCTACTCAGGTAATGGTTGGTAGCGGATTGACTTTCGTGTCCCAGTTGTCCCTGTATCGTGCTCGTCTCAGCACCTAGTTGATCCATAGTCAGTGCGAATGTGTGACGCAGCGTCTGGACAGTCGAGACGCCAAGATGGATCTCACAGATATCGCCAATCGTCTGTGAGCCGATGGCCTGCCCATAGGTGCGATCACTAAAGGACATCCAGAGCGGCGTGTCCGGTGTAAGGAGGTCTAGCCGCTCACCGTAGATCGTACGCAGATATGCTAGCAAGGCTCTTGAGAGCCGAATGTCAAGGGTGGCATACATTGTTTTGCCACCCTTGCAGCGTTCAAAGGTCAAGGTGACACATTCATTCTCGACATACACATGACGCCAGGTCAGAGAAGCCAGCTCCTGAGAGCTACGCCCCGTGTTCAGCGCCACCTGCAAGAGGATATAGTCACGCAACCCACGCGGCGTGGAACGATCAATATTTCTCAGCTTTGCGCTCACCTGCTGGGGATTAAGGGCTCGTGCATGCTTATATTTCTGCACAGAGGCTCGCGCAAGCTGGTCGGCTGGATTGCTATCAGTATATAAACCTTTTTCGATCAACCAGCGATAAAAGCTAGAAACGGCGGCGATCCGCTGATTATAGGTCGATGGGGCAACGCTGCCCTGCCGTTTGCTGCCGGGGAGCCGCAAACTGGCCCACAGTTGTACAGCCGAAGAAATCTCAGATGCTTGACTATCCAGATCCAGACCTCTCTCTTGCAAATGCGTGCGCAGAGAAAGCAAGATATCGCGGTATGCTGTTACCGTATATTTACTCTGAGTATGGATATATTTATCTAGCAGCCATTGCTCCATAACAGGCGCAATGGCATCGTTTTTATGCAAGTTTAAGATTGCTGTATCCAGACATTGTACAAGCATCTTTGATTTCCTCCTCAAATCTGTCTACGTCGGTACATGGTCAACGAGCTATTTCCTTATCTAAGCTTGATAAGATACTACAGTGCGAACCTTTACAAACACTTCGCACTGACTTCGCACTTTTTTTATAGCTTTTCGCACAGCGAACTAGAGAGTAGCTCATGATGACTGCCATGCGTTCGCCTTAAGTTGTGCGGCTTGCAGCGTTGTTACCGCGATCATATTGACAATATCCTCAGCAGAACAGCCGCGTGAGAGATCGTTGACAGGTTTCGCCAGTCCCGACAGAATAATGCCCAGAGCCGTCGCGCCACTGATACGCTCCACCAGCTTATACGCAATATTGCTGGCGTCAAGGTTGGGAAAGATCAGCACATTGGCCCGTCCCTGCACATAATTGTCAGGCGCTTTACGTAGCGAAATTTCCGGCACCAACGCAGCATCGGCTTGCAATTCGCCATCCACGCGCAAGGTCGGCATTTGCTGACGAATGCGCTGTAACGCGGCCCGCACCTTGCTCACCGAGGCATCTTCGGCGCTGCCATACGTGGAGAACGAGAGCAAAGCCAGGATCGGCTCCTGCTCCAGAAATGCCTTCGCGGTAGAGGCAGTATTGATGGCAATGGAGGCCAGTTGCTCCACATTGGGATTGGGAATCACGGCAGTATCGCTAAACACGAGCACATCTTGTCCGGCTGGTAGCGGCTGAGTGAGCAGCATGATGGTAGCTCCGCAGACCAGTGGATGAATGGGATCGACGCCCACCACCTGGATACCTGCGCGAATGACGCTGGCTGTCGGGAGGGCAGCGCCTCCCAACACACCATCGGCCAGCCC
The DNA here is from genome assembly GCA_035764225.1 of Ktedonobacteraceae bacterium. Lineage (GTDB taxonomy): Bacteria > Chloroflexota > Ktedonobacteria > Ktedonobacterales > Ktedonobacteraceae > DASRHT01. Next base: position 4,664 of record DASTZT010000682.1, on the reverse strand, counting down.
GGATTGCGCCAGCAGCATGCTGCAATATGTCGGCTGAGCAGCCATATCGAGCAGCTGAGCGGCGGACGGAACCGCCTTGCCACGCTGCTCGAAACGCGCGCGCAAAAGCTCGACCAGGCGGCCCTGGCGCTGATCTTGATCGGGATCATAGATATCAACAGCGCCAGCTATGCCTAGCTTTTTAATTTCGGGCAGGATCGCTGCGGTGGAACCAACCAGCACCAGCCCAATCGCGGATTCGGCCACCAGCGTGCGAGCTGCCGCCAGCACGCGGGCATCCGCTCCATCTGTCAGCACGATCCGCGCTGGATAGGCGAATGCACGCTTGCGTAGCCCGGCAATGTAGCTATTGAGGCGGGTCTCTATTGCCATAGATGATCTCCTTCCTGAGCTACTCTTTGACATGAACGGGCCTGGGTCCAAAAACGATCATGCGCACCAGCCAATCGCGCGTTAAAGGCAGGCCAAACAAAAAGCGTATGATGGGAGGGATCGTAAAATCTTTGCTTGATTTGAGCGTTGCATCAAGCAGGCGCTTTTGCAGGAAGTACTGGTAGCGCAAGAGGAACTTGATGGAGAGCTGGCGCTGCCGCTGGATCTCTGCCAGGTCATTCAGTTCTACACTATCGTTCTTGAGCTTGTTTGTAAGGACATTGGCTGCCACCACCGCATCTTGAATAGCGCAGTTGATGCCGACGCCGCCAACGGGCGACATGATATGGGCCGCGTCGCCGATCAGCATCACGCCCGGCGCGTACCAGCGTGGCAGACAATCCGCGTCCACCGAGAGCACGGAGACCTGTCGCCATTCCTGAATCTCTTCAACTCTGTCGGCAAAGATCGGGCAGGTTTCGACAATCGATTGACGGAAGCGTTCGAGAGAAGCGGCACGCACTTCCTGATATTTCCCTTTAGGAATGACGTAGCCGATCTGCCAGTGGTTTTCGCGATCAAGTAACGCGATGACGCGCTGATTGCCAAACCGGATCAGCCCTTCGCTCTCATCACCAGGTTTGCGCGAGAGACGGAACCAGAGCACGTCAAGGGATGAAGAAACCTTCTTTGGCTGGATGCCGAGCGACTTACGCACTCTGGAGAAACGACCATCGGCCCCCACAACCAGGGCAGCCCGCACTTCTCCAAAGCCGTTTTGCCCGCGATAGCGCACGCCACAGACTTTGTCACCTTCATACAGCAACTCTTCTACGCGCGCGCCCATCATGATGCGGAAGTTCGCATATTGCCGGGCCTCGTCGATGACAAGTTCAAGCAGTTGGGCCTGGTTAATCATGGCAATATAGGGATATTTGGTTTTCAGCAGAGAAAGATCGGCCATCATCATAGAGACATCGCCCATCTCATAGATAATTGCGGAACGTGTGGTGTGGTGCAGTTGCAAGACGCGCTTGATCAGGCCTAATTCATCCAGAATTGCCAATGTTGAAGGATAGATGACATCGCCGCGAAATTCGCGGTCAAAATCGAGATGCGATTCCAGCAGAGTGACGGCGACGCCACGACGGGCGAGCATAAAGGCCAGCAGCGCCCCACCAGGCCCACCACCAACGATACAGCAGGTGGTTGTGCTCTGTTCCTTTTGTTTTTCCTGTTCCGGGGCCGTTGTTTGTTGCATGAGCTGTTTCTCCTTACCGAGCCTGGGACACGATCAATCGAGTCCCTACAACGCTCGGAATATCAAGATTTTCCTCAGATGGCTCGGTGCATATCCCCTCTGAGCCTGCCAGCGAGGTTTATTGGCCCGACAGACGAGCCACAACAGGGGCAAATTTCTCTATTTGCTCTTCGGTGACGACAATGTAGGAGATGCCGAAGTTTTCGCGGCGCGTCCAGAGCGTTTCCGCGACCTGGTCAACCGTTCCAACCAGCAGTTGCATCGAATCCAACACCTGGGCGGCAGACAGTCCAACGCGCTGACCCATCTGTGCCGCGACTCCGTCTCGCTGATCGGTAATCTGGGTTTGGAAGACCATCACGCTCAATTCCAGTTGCGAGAAGCGATCACCGGCAGCCTCGCGCACCCAGGCGATTTTCTGTGCCGTCGGCTCGCTGGTGGTATTGGCGAGATTGAGTCCATGCGCACTATTTTTATGAGCGATGCCCACAATATCCGCTTCGCGAGCCGCGAACGAGAGCACGCGCTGGCCGCCGCCGCCAATATAAAGAGGAGGATGAGGCCGCTGGACCGGTTTTGGTAAGCCCTGCAAATTAGTAATGGTATAGTGGTCCCCCTGGAAATTGACCGTTTCTTCGCTAAAGATGTTTTTAAAAAGCCGCACAGACTCTTCAAAACGGCTGACGCGTATCCCCGGACTATCAAACCTGAGGCCGGTTTGTTGATAATCTGACGGCATATATCCTGAGCCTAAGCCAAACTCGAGGCGACCTTCGGAAAGTACATCCAGGGTTGCAAGCTCTTTGGCCAGAATGGCGGGATGGCGGAAATCATTACAGAGCACAAAGCTGCCCACTCTAATCTTCTGCGTGACCTCAGCGGCCACAGTGAGGGCGACGAGCGGCCCAAGACTGGTCGTGAGATGATCGACGACCAGCAGCGTATCATAGCCAAGCTCCTCGACTTTGCGGGCCTGCGCAACCCAATCGCTGCGTGAGCGAATATGAGCCGCCACTACCCCAAAGCGAAACGGTCGTGTTCGTGGTCCTACAGCGTTCACATGCATATCCTTTCTCTATAAGAGACCATGTTTGGCCAGAGCATAGCCGTCCGCGCTTGACAATACCTTCGCACTCACTTCGCAGTGACGATCCGGCAAGCCCTTGCTCCCCTGGTAATTCAGCCGTAAGCAGCACCTTCTATAGTGACCCTCAAAAGGTTCGATTTGCCGTGATGCCTTCCGGCATCTGATAAAGAAAGGGTAAAAAGGTATGCGTATCCTCGTTACTGGTGGAGCTGGCTTTATTGGCAGCAATTTCACGCGCCTACTAACCACCAAATATCCCACATATGAAGTGGTTATTCTCGATAAACTGACCTACGCTGGCAACCTCAATAACCTGGCATCCGTCCTGCCACGCAAAAATTGCACGTTTATTCAAGGCGACATCGCCGACAGAGTGGTTGTCAGACAGGCCATGCAGGGATGCGATGCCGTCGTCAATTTTGCCGCTGAAACCCATGTGGACCGCTCGATTATCTCTGCCGATGCTTTCATCAAGACCAACGTTGAAGGAACCTATGTTTTACTTGATACGGCCCGCAAAACCAATGTGCAGCGTTTTATCCAAATCTCTACCGACGAAGTGTATGGCAATGCTCTTTCGCCGCAGGGTGTAAGCCGTCCTTCGCTCGAAACTGACGCTCAGCGTCCTATGTCTCCCTATGCGGCCAGTAAAGCTGCGGCGGATAGCCTGGCGTACTCGTACTGGACCACCTATCACCTGCCGGTTATCATCACGCGCTGTGGCAACAACTATGGACCATATCAGTATCCCGAAAAACAATTGCCACTGTTTATTCTCAACGCCCTTGAAAACCGCTCTCTCCCCATCTATGGCACTGGCTCGAATATTCGCGATTGGATTCACGTCTATGACCATGCAGAGGCGATTATGACCTTGCTGCATGCTGATGGCAACACCGTGAACGGCGAAGTTTTTAACATTGGTGCCAGCGAGGAGCGGACCATTCTGCAAAACGCCCACATCGTGCTGCAACTGCTAGAAAAACCACAAAGCCTGATCCGTTTTGTTGAGGATCGTCAGGGACACGTCTTCCGCCACGCCGTCGATGCTTCGAAAATCAAGCGCGTCTGCAACTGGCAGCCAGCGACCTCCTTTAGCGAAGGCATCAGGCAGACGGTGAACTGGTATCAAGAGAATAGCGAATGGATCGCTGACGTGAATGCCCGCAGCAGTTCCTTCTTACAGCACGCCCTGCATCTGGCGGAGACTCGCGAGGAGCAGTTCGCTGAAAGCACCAATCTGCTCGAAGAGCCAGTGCAGCAGAAGGGGTAGGCCAGGTAGAAGAAAAGCTGGAGACATGGGTTCACACAGCAATTACACAACGGCTAATTCACTGGCAAGAAAGTAGCGGTACCATCGTCTTAGTCATGTTAAAGTTTAGCGCAGATAGCAAGAGGGAACATTTCCCGCGAGAGAGGAGATAATATTGAGCAGGGGATTAAAGGAAATAGAAGCGCGGCAAGATATAATAATACCAGCTAAAATAGATAACCATGCCACTAAGAAACTCCGCGCGCCTAGCCAGCCATTGTCTGTCTTCAGCAGAACACTCGTCGTGATCTTGCTGGGATTTGATAGTCTTCTGGCTATTCTAGGGACCGTCATCCATCAGGCAAATATCATGATGACGGTAGGTGTTGAGCTGCTGATTATCACGCTCATTCTGTCCGGTGTGCGCTGGGCACCGATACTCGGCACCATCACAGGATCGTTTGTCATCATCGTATTCTCGTTCTTTTCAGACTTTCCGCTTGCCCACCTATCCCATCCGAAAGATGTGTATGGACCAGGCGTGCTCCCGGCAATTGCGTTTCTCATCTTTTGTGTGATTCTGCTCAGCTACTGGTGTTCAGCAATGCTAGTAGTCAATGGGATAGCAGCAATAGTCCACAACTATACGCAGCGCCAACGCCGGACGCCACGCTGGTACAAAATGGCTCTGG
>DASTZT010000681.1:0-6070 GCA_035764225.1 Ktedonobacteraceae bacterium | reverse complement strand
AGCGCGTCCAATTTATTGAGCGTCCTTCCCCAAATCATTGCATTGATCCAGAAGAGAACGTTTCTCAAAAGCTCTTTGAGACGGCAGGACAGGCGCTAAAGCGGGTCGCTACGAAGGGCGTCCTCTCTTCTCAACACCGGGCAAAAATGCGTATGCTATACTATAAAAGCAGTGTTTGAAAAATTATGTCGAACTAAAAATATGCGATGGGAGGTCAGAGTATGCGCTGTCCTTATTGTGGAAGTTTCAACCGGGATAATACGGCAATCTGTTTTCGCTGTGGCAGAAATATTGCGCCGCAGACGCCACCACCCCCTGTGACACGTCAGCCACCGCCACCACCTCAGCACCCACAATATCCACAGCCGCAGCGGCCAGCAGCTACGCCTCCTCGGCCACAGCAGCCCGTTACCCCTATGCAGGCACCGCCGCCAGCTCCTCCCGTGCCACAACAGGCAGCGACGCGCAGACGACCAGCTCAGCCCGTTGCTCCGCCCCCTGTCGCGGCACCACCAGAGCCGGAGCCGCCAGCCCCATTCCCGCCTCGGACAATCTCACAGCTTCAGGCGCTGGAAGTGGGCGCTCAAACGTATACGCTCGTGAGCGATACCGTCGGCAATGGACGCAAACGCATTGTGCGCATTGCCTATCGCCCATGTACCGGGTGGATGCAGGTCGCGACCCTGCTGAAAGCCTTCAAAGAGTACCAGTCAGATAAGTTTGAGACGATTATTATCCAGGGAGTGCGCGAGCAAGATGCCGATGTCTATGAATATACCAATGGGCAACTGGTATTTGATCGCAATACGCGCCTGGGAAGTCAGGTGCTTAGCCGCTACCAGATCGAGACCGGCAATGGGATGGCAAGCGATTCTGTGCGCATCGTTTTATCAGAATAATCAGGATACCGTATGCAAACAACTGAATTGATCGGCAAAAAACGCGATGGTGGCACTCTGAGCACTGCCGAGATAGAGTGGTTGGTGGATAGCTATACGCGTGGGGAGATCCCTGACTATCAAATGGCGGCGTGGTTGATGGCGGTCTACTGGCGCGGTATGGATGCTCGCGAGACGAGCGATCTCACATTGGCGATGATGCGCTCTGGAGCACAACTGCACGTACGCGATCTGCTCTCTCCAGTCGTTGATAAGCATAGCACGGGGGGAGTTGGTGATAAGGTCACATTGGCCGTTGCTCCCCTGGTAGCGGCATGCGGCGTGGCCGTCGGCAAAATGAGCGGGCGGGGGCTGGGGCATACGGGAGGCACGATTGATAAGCTGGAGTCGGTGCAGGGCTTTCGCTCGCTGCTGACGCGTGACGAATTTACGGGCATTTTGCAACGGCATCGGATTGTGCTGGCTGGTCAATCAAACGATCTGGCTCCGGCTGATGGCAAGATGTATGCTTTACGTGATGTGACCGGCACCGTAGGGAGCATTCCTCTGATTGCTGCTAGCATCATGAGCAAAAAGCTGGCGATTGGCTGCTCGCATCTGCTGCTCGATGTTAAGTATGGTTCCGGGGCTTTTATGAAAACGGTGGAGCACGCCCGCGAGCTGGCTGTGGCGATGGTGGAGATTGGACGCATGGCCGGTATGCATACAGTGGCGGCGATTACCTCAATGGAACAGCCGTTGGGATGTGCCATTGGCAATGCCCTGGAAATGGCGGAGGCGATTGCTATTCTGCGAGGGGAGGGGCCGCGAGATATTGCTGATCTCTGTTACCACGAGGTGGCGGAGCTGTTGCTGATGACAGGAGAGGCACAAGATCTTTCCGAGGCAAAGCGACAGGTCGAGCAGGCGGTAAGCTCAGGCGCGGGTCTGGCTAAACTGGCGGAGGTGATTGCCGCGCAGGGGGGCGATGCGCGACAGATCGAGCAGCCGCAGCTCCTGCCCTCCGCGCCCGTAAAGGCAATGCTTGCTACCCCCCGCACTGGCTATATCAGCGCAATCCATGCGGATCGGATCGGCCTTGCCAGTATGCGTCTGGGTGCTGGTCGCTTCAAAAAAGATGACGCGATTGACTATCGTACCGGCCTTGTTTTGCAGGCCAAAGTAGGAGATTATCTGCGTGCGGGCGATCCCCTGGTGCAGCTTCACGCCCGTGACGAGCGCGAAGCTACGGCAATCTCTGACGAATTGCTCGCCTGCTATAGTTGGAGCGATGGGCCAGTCCAGGTCGCTCCGTTGATCCATGATGTGATCTATCCATAGATCACGCGTGGTTCTGCGACACGGTTAACTCCCAGAAATCCGGCGTCGGGTGGTTGGGGTCGCTACCTCCGCGCTCCAGATATAAATGTCCCTGGCCATCACAGACAGCCGCTCCTAATACAGAGCCTCCCGCTGGCAGTGGCGTGAGCTGTTGCCAGTGCAACGTTTGCAGATCGAGCAGCCAGACCTGCGTCATGCCAGTTCTCGTGGAGGGGTTATACCCTCCTACAACGACGAACTGTCCCTGTGCCACCTGACAGCCTGCCGCTCCGCTGATGGGAAGCGGTATGGAGGCGGAGGCAGTGGCCCAGCTATTATGGGCGATGCTGTAACGATATATTTTATCGGTTTGCAAGTGTTGCCCTGCTTCCTGAGCGCCGCCTAGCAGCAGAATGCCTCCATTGCCATCGGAAGCCAGCAGTCCATAGCCAAGCCCTATTGGCAGCGCGGCTAGCGCATACCATTGTCCGCTGGCGATGTCGTAGCGATACCAGCCTCTTCCGGCCATCGTCTGAGGATCGCCTCCTTTGGTGAAGCCCTGAGCGATATAGAGATGGCCTTGCTGATCGGCGATGATGCTGCCGCTAAAGCCAAGCGCTATCTGAGGAGGCGGCGTAATAGTTCGCGTGACGCCTCTGGAGGGCTGGTACATAAGCAGTGCGGAGGTAACGGTATAGCTGTCGGTCGAATAGCCGATGGTAAAAAAGATGCGCCCTTGCTCATCGACGGCAGCGACATTATCAAGCATACCGGGTACATGTACTGTGCTGACGCTCTCCCACCGGGAGGTGGCGATGTCGTAATGATAGAGGTTGTGGTCATAATAGGGGCTGTGAATAGCATCGCGATAACCACCGCTGACGTAAATGCCGCTTTTTCCCTGAATGGCTACATAGCCAGCCGCATTGTCGGCCTCGCTGGATGGTAACGATGGCAGGGCCTGCCAATGGCTTGTTATGATGGTTGGGGCCTGAGTGGGGGGAATACTTTTTGTGATGGCGAGCGTTGGTCGAATGGCAGGGGTTGCCTGAGAAACGCTGGCAAAACGGTCGGAAAAGTGCAGATAAGCCAGGAATGACGAGAGCAATACAAATAGCACCAGCACGAGGGCGAAACTTGTGCGTACGGCTCGATGCAATTGATGCGATGAGGGAGCTGGGGCAGGTGGTAAAGGCGTGGATGGCTTATGAGGAGCCTGGGGCGATGGCGGAATTGGCGGTTTGAGATCCTGCTCTGTCTCTTCAAGGGGGAGTCGTGGCGTTTGTGCCAGGATTTTGAAAGAGCGACGTTTCAAGCTTTCATCTACGGAAGCCATCTGGATTTCGAGCGTTTCCTGCGCCAATCGCTCGCGCCGTGCTCGACAGAGCGCCTCGCGTGTCTGACGGCGCTGTTGCAGACTGAGTGTGGGCGATGGCGAAACGGACGAGATTTTGGACGATACGGCCAGCGGCGCGGAGGGCAAAGCTTGAGATTGCAGTGGCGGCGTAGATGGTTGAGTAGCATTGCTCAGTGCTCCTGCCGCCAAAGCCGTGACCGGGGCTGGCGCGTTGATTTTGCGCTGATACGCTCGTCTCTCTTCGATGTGATAGGCCCGTTCTAATGCTAGATAGAAGGTGCGGGCGGATTGAAAGCGATGAAGTGGGTCCGAGCGCGTCGCAAGGGCGATCATGCTGTTGAGCGTGGTAGATATCTCAGGGTGACGGCGTGAAGACGTTGCATAGGTAGCTCCTGCTGGATGCTGCCCGCTCATCATTTCACGCAAAATTATGCCCAGACTGAACAGATCGGAGCGCGCATCCGTCTGTCCTGCCTGATATTGTTCAGGAGAGGCATAGCCTGGCGAACCAAAATCGGCGGTGTCGTTGCCATGTCCGGTTTTAAAGTAGCGAGCGATCCCAAAATCTACCAGCATCAACTGGCCATCGGGAGTTAAAATGATATTTGAGGGCTTAAGATCGCGGAAAACAATCGGTGGCCTTTGCCGATGCAGGTAATCAAGCACATCGCACAACTGCCTTGCGTATGTCAGCACTTCTAACGGTGGAAGTTGTTTATGCTGGCGCAGATATGAACTCAGGGTGAGGCCGGGAATGTAGTCCATCACCAGATACCAGTAGCCATCTTCAAAGAAGTAGTCATAGAGCGTTGGAATCGCCGGATGTTGTAGACGCGCAAGCATCAGTGCTTCACGTAAAAAACGATCTGTCAGAGGGCCGCCACTGGATGGGAAGCTGTATTCTTGCGCTTTCCTTCCAGATGCCCGCTGACCAGTATTGCTGCCATGCAGAATATAGTCCAGTTCGATAATGACGTTCTCTGGGAGCGGACAATCTGCGCGAGCCTGTTTTAGAGCGAGAGGGATATTCAGTGTTGTGTGAGTCGCAAGGTAGACTTTGCCCATCCCACCATGCCCCAATACCCGCTGTACCAGATACTCGCCGTCGCGCAGATGGCGTCCAATAAGATTTTCACGCTGAGAGATGCCTTGCGTTTCTTGCTTCCCTGGCATACCTGACATTGAAAGCCTCCCCTTCCACTTTTCCTTAACACACCTATTTATTTATAGTAGCCAGGGACGAAAGCTTCGTCAACAAGGGACCGGTGTATCTTAATATTTTCCGCATTCCAACGCTGCTATCGCGTCTTGATATTCAGCCGACCAACGCTGCTATCGCGCTAGCTTCGCTCAGGTCGGCTGCAAGGAAGCTAGCTTCGCTCAGGAATGCGGAATCGAAGTATAACTGATTCCAGTATACAACGGAGCTTGTTTTTGCTCCGCAGTGGAGAGAGTTTTTTAATTCCCTTGAGCTGTTTTTACGGCCTCTGGAGTCGTCTTGCCACGCAATAGCCATGCAATAGCTACTGCCAGCAGCGCGCCAGCGAACGGCCCGACCAGGTAGATCCACGAATCGGTCAGATAGCCGCTGATCAGCGCAGGCCCGAAGGAACGTGCGGGATTCATCGAGGCTCCGCTAATTGGATCGGCGAACAGGCCACACAGGGCAATCGTTCCACCAACCGCTATTGATGCATTATAGCCCACCAGCCCTTTATTGGTTGCGGTGCCTAGAATAACAGTTACCAGCAAAAAGGTCAGGATAATTTCGATCACCAGCCCTGGAACGATGCCAAAGTGCGGAATCGTTGCCCCCACATGCTTGACCAGACCAAAAATCGCTCGTAATAGCAGCGCTGCTAGCAATGCGCCCAGCAACTGTGCCAGCCAGTAGCCGGGTATGCGCCTCCAGGGGAAATCCTTGCGCAGGGCAAATGCCAGGGTGACAACTGGATTGAAATGTGCCCCGGAGATGTTCCCAACTGTATAGATCATGGCCATAATTACCAGTCCTGGGGCAACAGAGTGCGCTGCGCTGGTCACTTCTCCATGACTGATGTCCATCATCATACTGCTACCGGCGGCGACAAATGTCAGGAGAAAGGTGCCCAAAGCCTCAGCTAGCAGCTTTTGCCCGATATTCGGCGTTTTTTGATCTTCGGTAGATGTCTCCGTCGTCGCTTGTGAAGCCTGCTCGCTATCCTTAACGCTTGATATCGTCGATTCGCTACTCATAACTTCAAAAATCCCCCTCTTGCTGATGAAAGACATAACATATATTGTTTACTGTGCAACAGGGAGAAGAAGTTTCAGCTAGACATCCTTGCTAAGGAGATGGTTGCAGAGGAGGATGGAGCCTGTGGCAGAGATAATCTGTGCTATCGCGGTAGCCAGCGCGGCTCCCGTCATGCCCCATAACCCAATCAATGGCACAGCCAGGACGATCTTTAACAGCGCCACACCCACAGCAAGCCGTTGTTGCTCGCGCTGATTGCCTTCATTGGCGAGATGGGTC
>DASTZT010000680.1:0-3606 GCA_035764225.1 Ktedonobacteraceae bacterium | reverse complement strand
GGGTATCTGCGACAAAACCTTTAATGCTCGGAACCCTGATATTGTTCGGAGACTGCCCTGTCGTAAGTCCTAGCGCCTTTGGCCTTCCAAGCAGAAAACGCCAGACGGCATTTCCGTATACATAATAGGTAGTACCATACTCATCAGGAGAGACGACTGTTTCTCTGATGTTAATCGCGTTTGCCACCTGTCCCATGAACTCGTCATTGTGGAACGCGGGTACGGGGACGTAGTTGTAGCTTTGCCACAACTGCACGATCCCTTTGTTAGGATAGGCCTCCTGCCAGACTGAGAGCACAGCGGGCAGGGATGCGCTATGGAGACGATGGATCTTATAGAGAATCAGGTTGAGCAACTCAAGCCAATTTGCTTCTCCACTGATCAGCTTGTTCATCGTCACATTGACAAAAGGATTGGTGGAAACATAGGTGGCAAATTGCTGCCCCCAGGTTTCCGGTCGATCATTGAGGTACTCTCGAAATGAGTGGCCGCCACCCCTACAATACTCAGGAAACGCCCACTCATAGAGAGCCTGCCCCGCGCGAGTTGCGTTATCAGATCGTAACGCTTGCTGCCAGTAGTTGTCTGCCCTTCCCTGATCGACCGTCCGGTTGAAATCATACAGCGAACTTCTAGAGATGGTGGAGGCAACCAGAGCACAGGCAACATTCTCCACGAACTCGCCGTTTTGTGGACCAAGAACGGGTGGGCGCTCATGTTCAAAGAAGACCTTCTTGACCTGGCCTGCGTTTTCAAGCTGAGCGAGAAAGGTGGAGATGACGGTTCTCTTCACCTCTTCGTCTTTCAGGTCATACAAATTGTCAACGCTAAGTGAGTTGGACATCGTGATGCTTTCCTTCTCGTTATCGCTTTCCGCTATCGCTGCTCACCTGATGGTCGCCGATACCGATGAAGACATGGATTGATGGATCGATGAGCGTGAATATATAGGAAGGATGCTCAATACCAGGATACAATGGATACCGCAGGGTAACAGCGGAGAAATCGCTTGTATAGTGTTCGCGTAGCAACTTCACTGCATGGTCAAAGTCCATTGCCAGTGGCAGGTCGATGACGCGATCCTCAAGCCAGGGCTGGTCGATATAGAGAGGGTTGCCGTATGTGCCGTCCTCATAGAACAGTATGACCGTACTATTTGGGCGAGTGGAGGGATCGTTAAAAACAAAACGCCACCGGTTCACATCATGAGCCGTGCTTCCCTGACCGTGCATTGGTAAACCATCGGCCTCATAAAGCTGCGCTTCCGGGTGGACTTGTTGCACGAGGTAGGTCGCAGTCTCCAGTATTGATAAAAAGCTGAAGAAAGACCACGAAGCTGGCTGAGCCTCTTTCACAGAGGATACATGTTTTGACTGAGACATGATACTTCCTTTCGTGATAGCAATAAAAACTTTTTTGTTCCTTTTCTCCAGCTCTTTGTTGCTGGAACTTCAGAACAGGAGTCTCACTGCCGCAAGTATAGCTGAGGGAACCTCTGGAAGCCATGTGTAGAACTACGCATTCTCACTACCCATTTCCGGTGAGGAGAGAGCAGTTGACGCATGGTTGTCTGCCTGGAGGAATGTCATTTGGGTGAGAAAGAAAGAAGCGTGTTAGTTCTCTTCAAGGATTTGCTGGATCAGGGTAAGTAAGGTGTCCATCTGAGAGAAACCCAGGATACGTCTGAAAACCACTCAAAGTGAGAGATTTTTTCACGTATTCTGGGCCTCCCGAAGGCGCGCGACCACTCCAAAACGGAGGCTCTCCGCTACTTTGCCTTCAAATTGGAATGGTCTCTTTAGAAGCATCTCAAAGGCGAGGACATTCTTGCCCGGAACATGCGCTCTAGCCTTCGAGATATGGCCAACCCTCGCGGGTGTATGCCGTCGTATCCAGGATAGCCAGCCAATCGAAATCGGTGAAGCTTTGAGCGCCCAGTGGTTCCGTATAGCTCCTGTTCTTCTGACTTCCAGAACGAAGCGGAAGTGCCGCCATTTCCTCGGCAGGAAGCCCTTGCCCTTGATGGGTAGGAATGAACCGCACCGGTCCAGGAGCGGATGTGAGCCGCGCCTCAAGCGTCCCGGCTTCTGGCTGGCCGATCCCGTGGGCTGGCGATTCGCCTACGGCTGAGCCGATAACGGCATAGCGGCGACCGAACAGTTCATGCAGATGCGATCCAACGGGCCACCAGCTCACCGTCTCATTCCCCCATTGCCATTGCACCTTTCCCCGCTTGAGATGGCTATTGTGGGCAAACACCAAGACGTTGCCTCGCTCCTGTTCACGGGAGACGATATACGCCAGATTCTCTGCCATCATTGCGGCACGGATGCCGAGCAGGATGGCCTGGCGTTTCTCGGACGGTTGCGCCAGCGTCGCATGAAAGTTCAAGAGTTGCCGAGCCATCACCGCATAGTGGACGGCTTCCAGGTAGCGGCTCTCGTCGCTCTTTGCGACCAGTTCGGGACGACGCACATGCAGTTCTGAAATCAGCTCCTCTGTCTCGATCCGCAGTGCAGTTGCCTCCGGTGATCGACCTATCGATTGCGTCGGGTCGAGCGCGGCAGCCGGATTCTCCCAGGCAGCGTCCTGTCCGAGCAGTGGGTCAATGCGATTGCGATACTCCCTCCCTGTGGCCTCATCAACTGAACTGAGGTAATCAAGCGCAACGTGGAGGGTCTGGCGAGGATGGGGACTCTCTGTGGTCATATCGGTCGGGCTATCGAACCCATAGAACTGGAGTTTCCTCTGGTGCGCTGGATCAGCATCGTAGTGTCTCATCCACTCGACCAGTTCTCGATTCGCTTCAAACTTTCCGAAACCGTGGCTAAATCCAGTCTCCTGGACCGCCTCATAGGATGCCGGACCGTGGCCAAGCACGTATTCGTTGACGATGGGACTCCGAGGAAAACTGCTCTCAATGGCAATAGCACTGTAGCTATGGGCTTCGACAAGGCGTTGGAAGAGGTGGTTGCGAAGGACAAGCAGCTCTTTCCCTCCATGAAGTGCTTCTCCAAAGCCAAGCAATGTTACCGAATCGCCAAGTGAGTCGATCACCGTATCAACAGCGGCGTTGAAGTCCGGGCGAGAATCGAGCGAGCATGGGATCGCCTCGTGTGCAATCCAGTCGTCGAGTGTTGCATATACTCTTGCTGCATGCGTCATGGGTCTACCCTCCGTTGTTTTCGCTGTAAATGCATTCAATGAGAAATCTTCTCCTTCTGCTGCTTCTTTCTCCCATGCTCTCATCTCCTGCTCTTGAGAGCATGGGAGTCTGGAGTGTGTTCTCACGTATCCAGGCTTCAAAAGGTCGAGCATTCGGCTGCATGCATGCATCTCCGATCCAAGCTGGCCAGGCTTTTTCTGGATCACGTCTCTACTGTACAACACTGATGCAAGAATAGAGGGTAGAAAGAGAGAAAGGAGCGTGCGTGTGGACAGGAATGGATCTGAGCCCGCTCAATATGCTTGGAGTTCTGTGAGAGAACGAGGAGTGTATCGCAAAAAGCCTCAATTACGAGCTTGAGTGTTTTACATGAAGCTTGGCACCGCTGCGGCCCCTACGCGAGCAGCACGAAAACAGGGAGACGGGCCATCGTAGCCAAT
>DASTZT010000679.1:0-3272 GCA_035764225.1 Ktedonobacteraceae bacterium | reverse complement strand
GTATCTACCGTCAGAGGGATCGTCGGGTTCAGTTGTCTGGGCGAGGTCGGCGTTTCTTGCATATGTTTAATCAGCACCTCGTACGGCGTCTCACCTTTGAAGGGGACCGTCCCCGTAAAGAGCTGGTAAGCCGTCATTGCGAGGCTATAGAGATCGCTGGCGGCTTCGGCCTTGCCCTGGATCTGTTCGGGGGCCATATATTCGGGCGTGCCCGCGCCTGAGTGCGTCTGGCTGCGATTGGTGGCCGTCGTCAGCAGTTTGGCAATGCCAAAGTCGGTCAGGAAGAGCCAATCCTGTTGCAGCAGCATGTTGGCGGGCTTGATATCGCGATGCAGCACTCTCTGACTATGTGCGAAATCAATCGCCTGAGCCGCCTGTCTGAGATAGCGCATGCTCTTCTCCAGCGGCACAAGCTGGCCACTGCTGCGCATCAGATCGCGCAACGTGCCTCCATCGATATAGGGCATAATCAGGTAGGTCACAATCTCCCCATTAGCAAGGGGGACATCACCAAAATCGTGTACTGGTAAGATATGCGGATAGTCCAGGCTGGCAGCCGTGCGTGCCTCCGCTTCAAAAGCCTGCAAATAGTCCTTATCCGAGGCCAGCACCAGTGGCAAGAGCTTCACGGCAACCTGGCGGCGAAGCTGTGTATCTTCAGCCAGCCAGACCTCGCCCATGCCGCCGCGCCCCAGCATGCGTATCATCTGGTAGCGCCCCAGCATCTGCCCCTGCCAGTCTTTTGATTGATTCATCTGCATGACAAAAACTCCGTCCCAGGTATATTTTTACTTGACGCCTGAGGGTTTGACGCGTACACGTTTCCTCTAAAATGGCCAGAGGAG
Organism: Ktedonobacteraceae bacterium; assembly: GCA_035764225.1. Classification (GTDB taxonomy): domain Bacteria; phylum Chloroflexota; class Ktedonobacteria; order Ktedonobacterales; family Ktedonobacteraceae; genus DASRHT01. The sequence goes on along the minus strand of DASTZT010000679.1, from coordinate 2,427 downwards.
TCATAGTTCAATTAGTTTGAGAGGGTTGAGACCACACAAGGATCGTGTCGTACGTATCCTGATAGCTTGCGGCCAACCATTTGCCATCGGCGGACCACGCCAACGTTTGCACCTCGTTGGTAATACTGCCACTTGTCAGCGTCTTTATCGGCTGCGTACTATTGCCCGCTTGCCAGAGTTGCACCGTGCCCTCTTTAGCACCGGTAGCCACGAGCGAGCTGCCAGGCGCTGGACACCATGCCATCGTCGTCAAGATGTTGTCCATGTGGATCTGTCCAGATGGCTGCCATCGGCTTCCCTGCTTGCTCCAGTACGCAATGGTTGTGCCTCCACTATTACTGAGTGCCCCAATCTGATTGCTGTCGGGCGACCAGGTCAGCGTATTAACGCTGGTGGTGAACACATCCTTAAATTGCAACGTGTCTGGCAACATTTTCCACTGCAACTTGTTGCCCGCCCCCGCGACCTGGCCCATTCTCACGCCGTCCGTGAGCGCAAATGCCATCGTCGCACCATCCGGCGATGTCGCCAGCACAGGAGGCTGCCCTTCATTAGGGGCAGTGGGCACTCCAGGCAACGAAAAATGGGTGGCAGCCTGCTTCGGTTGCGTGATATCCCAGAGCCAGAGATCAAAGACGTTCTTATCGAGCGCGATAGACGCTGCAATCGCAGCAAGATACTTCTTCTGCATCCAGCCAACACCATTTAAGTTAAGTGCGCCTGTCGTTAGCGTATTCCCGAAGCCGGGAGCCGTTCCGCCCAGATCCGAGGTAAAGATGGTGACGCCATAGTTCGCGAAGGCTTGCGCGGTGCTATTAGCCACCGCCAACATCTTGCCATCAGGCGACCAGCCAAGCAACATAGAAGTGCCAGAAGCCACCATTTTGTTTGCCTCAGGCTGGGGCTTAGCCGTTGACGCTCTCTGCTGGTACAATTGCTCGACATCCCAGAGCAGCACCGATTGATCGTCGGAGACCGATGCTAACATATTCTGCTGTGGCGACCATGCTAGCGAAGTAACTGGCCTGAAATGTCCCTGAAGCATCAAGACGGGATCGTTTGGTCCCGGCGTTGGCGAGGGTGTGATTTTGGGCTGCGTCGTCGCGGTTGCTCTGGCAAACGGACCCACGTTAGGGAAGCCCCCAAGCCGCTCGACCGCCGCCCAGGTACCTAGCCCGCCAGCTGCCAGGACGAACGTTACGCCACCGCCGATCAGCACTTTACGACGCGTTACGCCTTTGCGCTTTGCTTTCTCGGCTGTGAGCGACGTAGCCTGCTCGGTTGTTGGCGGTGGCTCATCGACCATCGTCGTGTCCGGCCTCATTCCTGGGCGAGTCGTCTGTCGCGCGGGCATCGTTTGTGCCATCTCTGACGCGGCAGGATTGAACGTCACCTCAAAGGGGGCCTGGGCCAGTTCGCGCTGTAATCCCGATACAAAAGCGTGGGCCGTTGGAGGACGCTCGGTAGGATGCTTAGCCAGACCCAGCAGCAAAGCCTGTTCCAGAGCGGGGGAGATGGCGGGGTTGAATTGACGTGGAGAAGGTGGACGCATCGTCATATGTTGGATAGTGGTGGCATAGCCTGTATCGGCGCTAAAGGGCAGGCGACCAGCGAAAAGCTGATAGGCGATCACCGCCAGGCTGTAATTGTCGCTCGCGGGCACAGCTCGCCCACGCGCCTGTTCGGGAGCCATATATTCGGGTGTGCCGAACCCGGTGCCTGTCTGGGTCAGATGTTCCGAGCTGGAGAGGATACGCGCAATGCCAAAATCGGCCAGCAGCAGCCAGTTATCGTTGCGCAAAAGCATATTGCCAGGCTTGATATCGCGATGCACAATCCCGCGCTCATGTGCGTAATCAATCGCCTCCGCCGCCTGCTCAAGCAGCGTCATAATCTCCTGCATCGGTAAAAACTTGTTCTGCGCGGCATAGTCGGCGACGCGATCAGCCAGCGAACCGCCGCCAATATAGGGCATCACGATATAGGTGATGACCTGCGCATCCTGGAGCAATTGTTGACCATAATCATGAATAGGAAGAATGTGCGGATGATTCAGCGCCGCCGCCGCCTGGGCCTCGCGCTCGAACCGCAAAGCATACTCGCTGTCGCTCTGATTATGAGCGGGCAACGTTTTAATCGCGACCTGGCGTCGCAAACGCGGGTCTTCACACAACCAGACATCCCCCATGCCACCTCTGCCAATCCGTTGCAAGACGCGATAGCGCCCCAGCGCCGCTATTGTTGGAGAGCGTGATATATCATTATCATTCATCATAGTTCATCTCTGCCCATAGGGATATACGGATACGCGTGTAATAGTGAACCTGCTTGTTTACTATACTGCAATTTGGAACTCTTGTATAGATAATAGCAAATATAGGCCCTTGTGCAGGGGAAAAGCGACAGTAGAGGAAAGCAGGTCACAAC